>DQWD01000026.1 GCA_011042725.1 Candidatus Aminicenantota bacterium
TGTATTATTATATATCGAAACCTTTCCATAAGCCAAATTCAGAAAAATATTGGAAGGTGCCAGTCACTATTTTTCCATCATGTTTTTTCTGAAGATGTTCACTTGACAAATTTTAGGAGAATTTTCATCTCTTCTTCTCTTGAAATTTTTCTTTAATCTGATAAATTAACATGTACCTTTTAAGCAAATAAAAATGAGTCAGATCGAAGACAACGTCAAGGCCATCCTGGCTGAGCTGCCACCTGGAGTAGAGCTAGTGGCAGCAGCCAAAGCTCGCACCCCCAATGAAATTCAAGAAGCCATCAAGGCGGGGGTTAAAATCATTGGTGAGAACTATATCCAAGAAGCCATAAACGCCTATCAAATTATCGGTCGCCAGGTAAAATGGCATTTCATCGGCCATCTCCAACGCAACAAAGTCAAGAAAGCTATTGATATCTTTGACCTAATTGAAACCTTGGATTCTTTACCCTTGGCCAAAGAGATAGATAAAAGATGCGGCCAAAAAGGAAAGGTGATGCCTGTTCTCATTGAGATTAACAGTGGTCGAGAGCCCCAAAAATTTGGCGTTTTGCCTGAAGACGTGGAAGACTTTGTCCGCCAACTAGCCTCTTTTTCTCACCTTCGGGTTTGGGGAGTCATGACCATGGGCCCGGCTTTCGGTGACCCTGAAGATGCGCGTCCTTACTTCCAGGAAACAGCTCGGATTTTTAATCACTTAAAATCACTCTCGCTACCCCATGTAGAGATGAAATATCTATCGATGGGAATGAGCAATAGTTATCAAGTAGCCATCGAAGAAGGCGCCAATTTAGTCCGGTTGGGAACCGTAATATTTGGACCTCGTCCTGGGTAAGAACAAAATTCCCGATGGGCAAATAAGCCTCGATTGTTGACACACAAGGCAAGAAAAAGATATCCTATTTTTTCTTGAATAAATTTTCTCCTAAGGAACCACCATGAAAAAAGAGGTTTTACTTGGCGATGAAGCTGTGGCCTTAGCGGCTTACCACGCCGGATTAGCCGCTGCCTTTTCTTACCCCGGAACCCCAGCATCAGAAATCATGGAGTATTTAATACGATTAGCTCACACTCATGGTGACCTCCAGGCTTCGTGGTGTGTGAATGAGAAAGTCGCCTATGAAGAAGCTCTGGGAGTATCGTTTGCTGGCCGCCGCGCCTTAGTCTCCATGAAGCATGTGGGCCTTAATGTTGCTGCTGACCCCTTTATTAACTCCGCCTTGACGAAAATTATGGGCGGCTTGGTCGTAGCGGTAGCTGATGACCCTGGTATGCATAGTTCTCAAAATGAACAAGATAGCCGCTATTATGCCCACTTTGGCCGCATTTTTTGCTTCGAGCCCAGCAGTCACCAAGAAGCTTATGAAATGACCCAATGGGCATTTGACTTATCCGAAAAATTTCACATTCCCGTCATGCTTCGTCTAGTTACACGTCTATCTCATAGCCGATCCAGTGTGCTGTCCGGACCAAAAAAAGAGAGTCCCCTTTTACCTCGGGGAAATGGACCAGATTGGACCTTACTTCCCTCCAATGCACGGCGGCGATTCGCTGAACTGCTCCATCTCCAGAAAGATCTTCAAGAAGAATCAGAAAATTCTCCTTTTAATAAACTTTTACTTTCCCCTTCCCGTCAGCGTCTGGGAATAATTGTAGCGGGCTTAGGTTATAACTACGTAATGGAAAATATTCGCCACCTCCAAGAAAAACCCTCTCTCTTGAAGATTTCTACTTACCCTCTCCCGATCAAACTCATTCATGAATTAATCAAAGCAAGTGATGAAATCCTGATAGTGGAGGAAGGGTATCCATTTATCGAAGAAAGAATTAGAGGAACCTTTGGTCTTCCGGAGACAAAAATAAAAGGCAAATTAAGTGGAGATTTACCCCTAAGCGGGGAACTCACTCCTGATTCAGTCCGGGAGGCCCTTGGTCTTCCTTCTCTTCCTCAGGAAAAAACAAAAGACCTTCCGCTGGCTAGTCGGCCTCCCCAATTATGTCCAGGATGTCCCCATCACGATACCTTTATGGCTTTAAAAGAAGTTCTCCAGGATTACCAGCAGCCAACTGTCTTCAGCGATATCGGGTGTTATACTCTCGCCGCTCTCCCTCCCATCCAGGCTATCGACACCTGTGTTTGCATGGGGGCAAGTGTGAGTATGGCCAAAGGGGGAGCCCAGGCAGGAATATTTCCTTCTGTCGCTGTCATTGGAGACTCCACCTTTACCCATTCCGGAATGACTTCCCTTCTCGATGCGGCCTCGGCTAAGGTGAACATGACGGTTATCATCGTGGATAATGCCGTCGTGGCGATGACTGGAGGGCAACCAACCTATGCGACCGGAGAAAAGCTAGTTAAAATATGCACGGGATTAGGCGTGGCTCCGGAGCATATCCGTCAGATTATCCCTCTTCCCAAAAATAAAGAAAAAAATAAGCAGGTCATCAAAGAAGAAATCGATTATCAAGGCACCTCGGTGATAATTTCCACCAGAGAATGCATCCAAGAACTCAAAAAAAGGGCAAAAGGGAGATGAAAGAATGAAGCAGGATATAATTCTAGCTGGTGTTGGTGGACAAGGTATCCTCTCTATCGCTTTTGTCATGGATATTGCTGCTTTACAAAAAGGATGGCAATTCAAACAAGCCGAAGTTCATGGCATGGCCCAACGGGGAGGAGCGGTCCAATCTCATTTGAGAATTTCAACGGAAACAATATTCTCTGACCTTATCCCCCGGGGACAAGCTGACATGATTCTTAGTGTCGAACCATTAGAAACACTTCGCTATCTTAACTACCTCAATCCCGAAGGGTTTATCATCAGCAACTGTGTTCCTTATACCAACATTCCTGATTATCCACCGATGGAGAAAGTTCTGGAAAAAATAAAACAATCTCCTCGAGTTAAACTCCTCGATGCTCCCTCCCTGGCTCACCAAGCTGGCTCAAGTTTGACTCAAAACATGGTCATGCTGGGAGCTGCCTCAACAGAATTGATTATCGAAGAGTCCTATCTAAAAGAAGGGATAAAACAGCTTTTCAAAACCAAAGGAGAGCAAATTGTGGCCATGAATTTAAAAGCTTTTGATTTGGGTCGCCAGGCGGCTCTCCAAATTAATCAATAAAAAATTGGTAAAAAACTGGTGACAGTTTACACATTTGCCTTATTTTCAATAAAATTGGTGAGATGAGAA
>DQWD01000332.1 GCA_011042725.1 Candidatus Aminicenantota bacterium
CGTTTACCTATTTACCTTATTCTTATCAAGATTCTTATCAAGAATGCCCCCGGCCAAAATAAGGTGCCAATCACCATTTTCCCTCATTTAGCATTTACTGATTAAATGGTCATCAATCCCAGATAAATAAACTTAAGCAAGCATCTAATTCTTGCGAAAAAAATTCCAAATCGAACCTCAGCCACTCTCTCAATTCATATTTACATCAGAAAAGAAACCTGTTAGACTTTTCTTTTTTTAGGAGTAAAAATGGTATCTTTGCGTTTTCTAGGCGCCACTCGCCAAGTCACTGGTTCATCTTTTTTACTTACTTATCAAGGACAAAACATTCTTATTGACTGTGGGCTTTTTCAAGAGAGAGAGTACCAATCTCGCAACTGGAAAGAGTTCCCATTTCCACCACCAGAAATAAGTTACGTTCTTCTCACTCATGCCCACCTTGATCATTGCGGTCTTTTACCCAAATTTGTTCGTGAAGGTTTTAAGGGAAAAATCCTGACCACTACTGCCTCCCGGGAGCTCTTACCAATCATGCTTGTTGACTCAGCCCGGATTCAGGAAGAAGACGCTGCTTACAAAAAGAAGCGCCATGAAAAAGAAGGTCGCCGGGGACGGTATCCTGAAATACCTCTTTACACTGTTGAAGATGCTGAAAAAGTCTTTCCGCTAGTGGAAAAAATCCCCTATGACCAGGAAATTGAACTTTTACCGGGAATAACAATTAAGTTTAATGATGCGGGACACATCGTCGGAGCAGCCATGATCGAGGTAAATTTGACGGTTAACGAAGAACAACGGAAAGTAATTTTTTCTGGAGATATTGGACAGTGGAACAAGCCGATTGTGCGAGACCCAACCGTCTTTTCGCAAGCTGATTACATCATTATGGAATCGACCTATGGCGATCGCAACCACGAGGATGAAGCTAGTATTGCCGAGATGCTGGCTCAAATTGTCAATGAAACGGTGGCTAATGGAGGCAAGCTACTTATTCCAACCTTTGCCGTGGAAAGAGCCCAGGAACTACTCTATTACTTTAGTCGGCTAGTTCGAACTGGTGAAATCCCCATTTTACCGCTTTTTCTGGATAGCCCTATGGCTGTTGATGTTACCGAAGTTTTTCTTCGTCAAACGGCAATCATGGACCGGGAAACACGGCATTTGTTCGCCAGCAATGAAAATCCCTTTCGCTTTCCCGGGCTCCGCTTGGTTCGCTCCGTGGATGAATCAAAAGCTATTAATGAGATAAAAGGCCCCTGCATTATCATGGCTGGCTCTGGTATGTGTACCGGTGGCCGGATTAAGCATCACCTAGTTCACAACATCAGCCGCCCGGAATCAACGATACTTTTTGTCGGCTACCAAGCCCGCGGTACTCTAGGCCGGCAAATTCTCGAGGGGCGCCAGGAGGTAAGAATTCACGGTGTTTACCATCCCGTTCGAGCCCAAATAAAGCAAATCAACGGTTTCTCAGCCCACGCCGATCAACAAGGCCTCCTGAAATGGTTGAGTTTCTTGCAAAAACCACCTAAAAAAATCTTCCTTGTCCATGGTGATGAAGAGGTCATTCCTGTGTTGGCCAGCGAAATAAATAAAAAAGGCTGGGCAACCGAGATTCCTCAATATCAGCAGGAGTTTCCTTTACAATAATTAACCGCCCAACATTACATTAATAGTTAAATATCTATCACTAAATTTGATTACTGTCCCCACGTTTATTGAACGAAAAAATTTGTGTGTTACGTAACTTTTAAAATAGGCATTGGGAACACAAAAATAGTCATATCGATTCTTATCATTATCGCTATCCCTTAAAGTGGTGTTGCCAGATTTTCTCATTATTGTAGATGGCCATTAATTTTCTACCAGGTTGAAAGGCAACGAAAAAATTTGTGTTGATATTGTGGAAGTTACACGATAAAAAAATGGAATTTTGTTTCAAATCGATTATGATATATTTCATTGTAATTTAATTGGATTCAATAAATTACCCAAAATGCAGAAATATCTTTGGGACACGAATGACTAAATTTAAAAAGTATTCCCGGTCGCCGAAGAAATTTTTCTATCGCCAAGATTATCTTTATAAATTAAAATAGAAGAAAAATGACCATGTAGCCTTAGAAGTAATAGAGAATATTACTCAATGGATAAAAACAAACTGTCTCTCAACTATTTCTCAAGGCAATCAAATAATAAAACGAAGTTATTAACGCAACCTACAATCTTTGCTTAAGCACCGTTACTCCGCCGACAACTCGACAGACGTGAACAGCGTAACTGTCAGCATAGGCCGGGTGACTGCGGGGATAACCCACGGCCACAGCTTTCTTTAACTCTTCCACGCTGTCCTCCAAAACCAAGGCGCCGGCTGCTCCCTTGTCCCCTCCGCCCAGCATCCTTTCTCCTAGAACTCCGGGCACGGAACGGGCCAGGTCACACATTGTTTCCAATTCTGGGCCTGAAATCTGATAATCATCCCGAAGGCCAAGCCCATCTTGCCGGAATACTTGTCCCACAGTGTTAATGTCTCCCTGCTGCCAGGCTTCAAGCATAAGGGAGAATCTTTTCTGGGCTTCATAAATATATTTTAACCTCTGACATTGCTGAGGATGGCTGCCCCCATAGCGCTTGATAACCTCTTGATAAAAAGCCTCATCTTTTATATCCGCTAGATAATTAACTGAATAACCATCTCTTCTTAGCCGGGAGACAAACTCTTCACATTCTTGACGACGGCGACGGTAGGTTGATTTTTCCAGGCCTGGCCTTTGGGTTCCCGTGTCCAGTACCACCAATCGTAATTTATGGCCTTCTTTTCCCAGGGGAAGATAATTTATCTTCTGGCGGCGTGGTTCATAGTGGACGCCAGTGTCTGGCCGAGCAAATAATATCATGATCTGATCAAGCTGGCCACAAGGCGAACCAATATAATCATTTTCCACAGCTTGGGCCATCTCAACAATTTCAAAAGGATCATCAATCTTGATTTGATTAACCTCGAGAAAACATAGAAGAAGATTGATGGTCAAAGAAGCTGACCGGGACATCCCTCCCCCAGGAATGTTACCAATAATAACTGCGTTCATTCCCTTTTCAATTTTTAGCCCCTGGCGGTTAACTATGTAATCTATCCCCCAGGGAAAACGAGCCCAGC
>DQWD01000170.1 GCA_011042725.1 Candidatus Aminicenantota bacterium
TCGTTGCCAACCATATCAATACTCATTAACATCTCCAAGCCAACTCCAGCAATGGTCAACCCCTTAACTGGAAAAGCGATCCGGCCGTTTTCGATCCAATACCCCGAAGCTCCGCCGCTAAAGTGTCCATTAACCGGATTTATTCCATAGCCGGTCACCCCTTTTACTAATAATCCCTTTTTGGTGGCTTTGATTATTTCTTCTGGAGAGTGAGAACCAGCCGCCAAATAGAAATTGTGAGGTCCAATACCGGGTAAGCTAGTAAAACCACCCCGTGAGGCATTGCCAGTGCTTTTCACTCCTGCTCTCTTCGCCACGATGGTATTGTACATAAAATTCTTGAGGATTCCCTTTTCAACTATAGCTCTTTTTTGGGTCGGTACACCTTCGCCATCGAAAGGTCGACTGGCCAACCCCTTAGGCAGAAGGCCATCATCGATTATGGTTATTAAATCAGAAGCAATCTTTTGATTCAGTTTATCCTTGAGAAAGCTCGCCCCTTGAAGTACTCTCTCGCCGTTAACCGCTCCCAAAATACCCCCGAGAATAGCCCGGGCGACATCAGGATCAAAGATGACTGCTGCTTGCTGGGTTTTGACCATCCGCGCATCAAGCAGCCCCACTGCATCTTGGGCCGCCTTCTGGGCGACTTCCTTGGGCTCTTTCAAATCGGCAAAAAATCTCCGCGAACAATATTCCCCCCCGGTCGATTTTTCCTCTCCTTTTTCAGCCACCACATAAACCCCGAAGGAACAGCCGCTTTCCTTGAAATTTTTTGATAAACCATTGGAATTAGCGAGGAATATTTCTTGCTCACTTTCCCCGTAACTGGCTCCAGCACTCTTGGTTACTTGCGGAAAAGAAAGAGCGATTTTTTCCGCCTCCTTAGCCAGAGCAATCTTTTTATCGATAGAAACATTATTTAACTCGGGATCATAGAGCCCTTCCACCTCAGAGAATCCTTTTTCCTGAGGAAGAACGTTATTTTCATCAGCGGTAGTGAAGCGAGACATAGTAATTGCCCGAGTAACAGTTTCTTCTAGAGATTTCTCTTGAAAATCGTTACAACTGGCAAAAGCCATTCGGTTCTTAGTCAACACGCGAATCCCCACTCCATGGGAAGAAGCTTCTTCCACTGTCTCTATTTCCTGGTTTCTCAACTCGATGGAAAGTTGCCGGTTGATCTCAAGGTAAACCTCAGCGGCATCGGCCCCTTTCTTCAAGCATAGTTTGACCAAATCTTCTGTTAAGGTTTTATAATCCATGATTAACTCCTTTCTTTAGACTCACGCTCGGGTTCCGCCGACATTTATACCCCGAATTCGAACCGTTGGTTGTCCAGCCGATACTTCAGCCGATTGACCTCCTTTTCCGCATATTCCGGGCCCAAAATCAAGATCATCACCAATAGCATCAGTATTTTGGATTATTTCCATACAACTTCCGATGAGAGTCGCCCCTTTGACTGGTTTGGTCTTGCGGCCATTTTCAATCAGGTAAGCCTCCCGGCAGGTGAAGTTAAAAATGCCGGTGATGGGGTTGACGCTTCCTCCACTTAGACTTTGCACATATAAACCTTTCTTGGTCGAAGCCAGGATGTCTTCGGGTTTGTCTTGTCCTTTATCGATAAAGGTGTTAGTCATTCGCGGGATAGGAAGATGGCGAAAACTTTGGCGCCGTCCATTCCCAGTCCTTTCCATCTTTAGCTGCTTGGCGGAGAGAATATCGGACATATACTTTTCCAAAACTCCATTGCGGATCAAAACATTCCGCTTCATTTGAGTTCCTTCATCATCAAAGTTAGTTGTCCCCCGACGATTGGGGAGCGTTCCATCATCAACCATGGTAAAAATATCAGCCGCCACTTTCTGGCCTAACTTACCGGTGAAAGCCCCAATTTTCTTGGCGATATTATCAGCCTCCAAGGGATGACCAACCGCCTCATGAACTAACACTCCTCCCCAACCGTTCTGAATAACCACATCCATTTTCCCCGCCGGGCAATCTTCGGCTTCCAGCATGGCAATCGACTCTCGGGCAGCCCGGCGAGCCACTTCTTCGGGAGAAACTTCATCAAACATCTCAAATCCAGAATGGCGGCTCAATCTTTCTCTTCCCATATGGCGATTTTTATCGCCGACGGCCAGGGTTTGGACGATGAAAAAGAGAAGGGGCAGTTCATCACTTACCAGGAGGCCTTCGCTATTAGCAATTGTTCTTCCCCTTATTTCATCGTAATAACTAATAGAGACCATCTTAATCCGAGGATCATAATCTAGCCCGGCCTGATTGGCCCTTTTCATAATCTCGATCCTTTTTTCATCGGCTACTTCTTGAAGAGGGATTTTGACCGTAATAAAAGATTTCCGCGAGGTCTCGCTAATATCAACCGGTGTGGCCGGTGAAGTTCCTCGAGCTATTGTGGCCGCGATCTCAGCCGCCCGTTTCAAGTTGGTTTCGTTAATTTCTTCAGTATAAGCGTAGCCAGTTTTATTGCCGGCAATGACTCGCACGCCTGCTCCCTGGGAAATACCAAAAACAGCGCTTTTAAATTTCGACTCTTCCATTACAATCTGGCGAGAAATCCGGTTTTCTAGGTAAACTTCGCTAAAGTCACCTCCTTTTTCTAAGGCAAGGCGAATTGTCTGATTAAGCAACTGAGGATCAACCGTTGGTTTTAGTGAAGCTATCTCTTTCCCCCGGCAGGAAAGAAGCTGAGATAAAAGAGCTGGTGTAGCCGCTAAAGCAATTCCGCCTTTGAAACTTAATTCGAGAAACTTACGACGTGGGATAAATTCATCCATCCATGACATAATAATACCCCTTTAAAAGTTTTTTGGTGAAGATAGCTAAATCTTAAGCTAAAGAACATTTAACTTCATTGTCATTTTCTTGAAAGATTTTCCTAAAGTCAAGAAAGTTCTACGAAAGAATCTTCAAAAAACTGGAAAAAACTGGGCGAAAAAACTGGGGACAGTTTACTTAAAAACTGGTAACAGTTCTAAAAACTGGTGACCGTTTACCTATTTACCTTATTCTTATCAAGATTCTTATCAAGAATGCCCCCGGCCAAAATAAGGTGCCAATCACCATTTTCCCTCATTTAGCATTTACTGATTAAATGGTCATCAATCCCAGA
>DQWD01000318.1 GCA_011042725.1 Candidatus Aminicenantota bacterium
CACATTTGACATTGTTTTCCTCTCAACTCCACACCCTGGCTTCAATTTATTGATTCAGGATTTTGTTCTGGCCTTTAATTTGTAAATTTAAATTATGAAGACTTGAGCGCCACTTAATAATTAGCTATCTCCCATCCAATCTTGTTTTGATTAATCCCCCCCAATAGGAAAGAGAACCTATTCTCTTGAGAATTTAGAACTCCGAAAGAAAAATAGCTAGATTTTAGTTGGTTAAACAGAAATTCAATTAGCCAGCTCTATTTATCAATTGTAAAAGACAAAAGAATTTAATTTAAACCCTTTAAAAAGGAAGCAATTGTTAAGTACAATCCTTCATTGCTGTTTTCCCTTTTTTGGATCCTAACCTGATATCTATCAATAGATCAGTCTGTTACAAAGTGAAACAGCTTTTTTATGTATTATTCAGGTTGGTAAAAAAAATATAAAATTATTATTTATACATGCCAATAACTATGTCCTTGCTAGTAATCCCTAAAGGGTGATTCTTAATCCGGCCCCCTTCTTCCCTCCTGGCCTTCCCTTAAGGGCAAAGATGAATCAATTTTTAAGCCTTCTCTATTTTATATATCCTAAGGCGCGAAGACGACGGCGGAGATTTTCATCCATTGCCTCCTTACTCCGTCCTTCTTCCTCAATCTTCTTGGCCTCTGCCAAAATCTTTTCCACCTCCTGGAGGAACTTTCGGCTTATTTTTGGGTTCATCTCATAAATGTTATTTTGCTCTGTTTCATCTTCTTTGAGATCGTAGAGCTCAATTGAGAGTTGGGGAGGGGGAGGGTCAAAAAACTTGAAAGCCTCCGAAGAAAGCTGGTCATGCCAAATAAATTTCATATCCCCCCGAATGAAAGCTATACTGCGCGGCAAAAAGGCCGCAAAATTCTGAGGAAGATAAGCCATAGAAGTAAAAGCGCTGGTTGGAGAAGACGTCGAAGATGTCAAAAGGCTCTGTCCATCTATCTCACAAGGTTTATATTTAACTCCGGCCAACTCTAAAATTGTGGGCACCACATCTATGAGGCGAACAGGCGTAGTAATTTTTTTCTTTTCCAGGTTAGAGAAAGGAAACTTGAGAATCAAAGGAACATGTAAGATTTCATTGTAAAGTTGATGCCCATGAGCCCAAGAGGAATGGTCAAAAAATTCTTCTCCGTGATCTGAGGTAATAATGATCACACTTTGGTCATAGATACCCAACTCTCGCAGCAGCTTAATCAACGGGCGAATTAGCATTTCATCAGTAAATCTAATCTCTCCATCATAAAGAGCAATTAGATTCTGGCGGGTATTTTCTGGAAAAGATTGGAATAGATGGGGATAGCCATTACCCAAAAGATCCTGGAGACTGGCTTCCGAAAAAGAATGGTTTTCCTGCAAGAACATTGTTCCCCAAGGTTCTGGAGAATGGTAGGGATTATGAGGCTGATAAGTATGAAGAAAAAGAAAAAAAGGAGTGTCTCGATGACGTTTTAGCCACCCCACCGATCTGATGAATGTTTTTTCGGCTGCTCGAGGAGGAACTTCAGCTGAGGCCTCTTCCTCAAAATAATCAAATCCACGGTTAAAGCCAAAACGATGGCTTACTTGGCCTCCATCAGTGAATGCTCCACATACATAACCAGCCTGACTGAGGCGTGAAGCTAAGGTTTTTATTTTCGAGTCAAGGCTTTGATCCAAATAAAGAACCCGATGGCGCAGCGGATAGAGTCCAGTGAGCAGACTCATGTGGGAGGATATAGTGTAGGGGGCTGGGGAAAAAGCTCGAGTAAAAATGACGCTTTCGCTAGCTAATGAATCTATATTGGGGCTAGTCTTACGGGAATAACCATAACAACCCAAGTGATCCGCCCGCAAAGTATCGATGGAAATAAGAATGATATTAGGCCGCTCGACGTCTGGGGATTTCCTTGACTCTCGGAGCTGTCCTATAAGGGGATTTATCCAGATAGCTGGAATGATGGTTTTCTTTTCTACTTCTTGGCTTAAGTCTTCTCCCTCCATCCTGGTTTCAAATATCAAGGTGACCTTCTTTCCTTGGTAAGAAGCCAGATTGATTCGATGAAAATAAATAAATCGATCCGTAGGTAACTGAGGAAGCGAAACAAGCTGGGAATATAACAACTTTGGAGTGGGTAAATTTTTAGTCTTAATTAATACTGAAAACAAAACGCCTTTTAGCTCCTTAAGGTGAAGGACTTGCTCATCTCTTAAAAGACCTAAGCCAAAATCAAGGAAAAACTTTCCTTTTAAGTTAATTTCTTTGGAGAATATTCCAGGGGGAGGAAGCATAAATCCGTCAAAAGTTTTCCCTTTAAAGTAAAAATTAAGTTTGCCTAATTCTAAAAATCCTCTGGCTCTATTTTCTTGGCTGGTCTGATTAATTTTCTCCAGCAATACTTCTCGCCAATTACTATCCGAAATAGTAGAGTTGACGGGATTTTTAAAATCATCGAGGAAGCGGATAACTCTTTCTTGCCGGGGACGACAAGAGGAAACAAGTCCCACAAGGATAAAAAGAGTAATGATCCAATCTATAATCCCTGGATTTTTGCTCTTCATGATTTTCTAATTGGCTAAGATTTATTATTTTACTCTTTCGGGATATTTCTTTCTACTCAACAAATCAAATCATCATAGAAGATTTTTAAATGACTTGACAGGCTCAAGAACCGACATTTCCAAAAATTGGTGATAAAAAATGATGACAGTTCACCTATTTACTTCGAAGATGGAGCGATGTGCGCAAAATTTTTTGTTTGTTTTTTTCTCTCTTTTTTCTTTCAGCTTTGCCAACCCTACTTCTAACCACATCCTCTGTCTAACAGTTAATTCGCGCCTAACGTTTCATTAGGCCTCGGGTCCTTTACCTCTATTTGAAGGTGCCCTGCTTAGTGATCCCTTAGAAAACAAAAGAAAGCAGCGGAACTTTTTTCTTCTAACGAATAATCTATAATAAATTAGTCATTTGGAGTGAGTGCATTTCTCCATCATGTTATGCCTTATTTCCTCTTCGCCAAAGAAACCGGCAGAACTTTACTTCTTTTTAAACTAAGAACATAGATAGAGCAATTGATAGTAGTATTTCCTTAAATTTCGCTCCTATTTCCCGATTAACAAGAG
>DQWD01000319.1 GCA_011042725.1 Candidatus Aminicenantota bacterium
GCCATGTTTATTTGGAAAATGCAGGTCCTAGATTATAACTATTTTTGGCAGAAAGCTGAGAACAATCGATTGCGGGAGATTAAGTTAATTCCGCAACGAGGTCTCATCGTCGATCGAGAAGGGAAAATCCTGGCGAAAAACAGGGCTTCTTTTAAGCTCTCTTATATCCGGGAAAATGTCAAAGATAGGAAACAATCGTTAACTCGAGTAGCCCAACTTCTGTCTCTCGATAAGCAACAATTAATCAATCGATTGGAAAAATATAATTCATTGCCCGCATTCATGCCCATTGTTATTAAGGATGATTTGACTATGGAAGAGGTGGCCAAGATCGAGTCTCATCAAATCGAATTTCCCGAGCTGAGATTAGAGATGGAACCATTGAGAGATTATCCTTACGGTTCATTTGCCTCTCACGTGCTGGGCTACCTCCAGGAAATTTCTCTTGATGAACTGCGTTCTCCTGAATTTAGTGGCTATGATGTTGGCGACATGATTGGGAAAACAGGAATCGAGTATCAGTATGAGCGCGATTTAGTGGGAAGAAAGGGGTTGATTATTGAAGTTGTTGACAGCTTGGGGCGCAAGACCGGGGAAGTGGTGCAGCGTTCCCCGACGCCCGGGAACAAGGTTTTTCTTACTCTTGACTTTGACCTCCAAGCTAAAGCCGAGGAACTTCTCCAGGGTCGGGAGGGAGCAATTGTAGTTTTGGATGCCCGCAACGGAGAGATTCTCGCTCTGGCCAGCTACCCGAATTTTGACCTGAACAAATTTATCCATCGTTTCAGTCCCCAAGAATGGACAAGCCTTATCCAGGACCAGAGTCATCCCCTGGAAAACAGAGCCATCAGGGGACTTTACTCTCCGGGATCAATCTTTAAATTAGTCATGGCTTTGGCGGGATTAGATTCCGGCCGGATAACCACTCGAAAAACATTTCTCTGTACCGGGACAACTCTCATCTATGGCCATCCCTTTTCCTGTTGGTATGAACCAGGTCATGGGGTGGTTAACTTAATTTCGGCGATTCAACATTCTTGTAATATCTACTTTTATAACGTCGGCAGATTGCTGGGTATCCAAACCATTGCTGACTATGCCCGTCGATGTGGCCTTGGACACTTAACCGGGATTGACCTTCCTGGCGAGAAAGCCGGACTAGTCCCTGATCCAGAATGGAAAAAGAAAAACCGCCATGAACCGTGGTATCCTGGGGAAACTATCTCGGTCGCCATCGGACAAGGGCCTCTTCTCGTCACTCCTCTTCAAGTGGCTTGTCTAACTTCGCTGATTGCCCGGCGGGGGAGAAAAACTGCCCCCCATTTACTTCTCCAGGTGGAAAAAAGGGGAGGAGTGATTGAAAAACCTAATTCTCTTGCTTCTTTAGACAACGATTTAGTTAGCGCTGAAGAAATATTTGAAAAAATTATTACCGGCATGTGGCGATCAGTTAATGCGGGAGGAACAGGACAAGGGGCTCGTCTTGAAGGCTATGATATTTGTGGAAAAACAGGCTCAACCCAGGTGATTAGTCGAAGTACCGCTGACAAACTTGGCGGGCAGGTTAAAACTCACTCTTGGTTTACAGGATTTGCCTCCCGAGATAATCCTCGGATTGTGGTCACGGTTATTGTTGAGCATGGAGGCATGGGCGGACAAACCGCGGCCCCAATAGCCCGGGAACTTTTTGAATTGTACCGGAGGAAATATGATTGACCGGATCTTATGGCGCGAACTAGATTGGTTTTTGCTCGTCTTGATAGCGGCCTTAACCCTGATCGGGGTCGCGATGATTTCAAGTTGTAGTCAGGGTCTTGCCGATAATTATGCTCTCCGTCAAGCCATCTGGATGGCCACCAGCTTTTTGCTAATCTTTGTATTTCTTTATATCGACTATCATTTTCTAGTTGAATATTCGATTTATTTTTATGGTTTTCTAATCATTGTTTTAGGGGGCCTACTTTTATGGGGGGAGAAGATTGCCGGGACGCGAAGCTGGCTCCGAATATCTTTTTTCCAGATTCAGCCTTCCGAATTGATGAAACTGGTTCTTCTTCTTCTTTTGGCCCGCTATTTTGCTGATTATCGACGGGAAAAAATTACCACCTTCGATTGGCTCTTGGTTAGCGGTCTCGTGGCTTTACCTATGCTCTTAATTACCTTGCAGCCTGATTTAGGCACCGCCTTGGGATTACTTCCTCTTTATTTAGGAGCAATTTTTCTGGCGGGAATTAACCGAAAGCTAGTGGTCCTGGTCATAATCGCCGGGTTAGTGATTGGGCTTCTCGGCTGGAACTTTTTCTTGCTGGATTATCAAAAAGAGCGAATTTTAACCGTGGTCTTTCCCGACCGTGATCCTTTAGGAAGTGGTTATCAGATTCAACAATCAAAAATTGCCATTGGCTCCGGGGGATTTAGCGGTAAAGGCTACCGGCAGGGATCGCAAAGTAAATTAAGATTTCTTCCGGCCCGCCACACCGATTTTATTTTCGCGGTGGTCGGCGAGGAATTTGGATTTCTCGGAGTGAGCCTTGTTTTAGGATTATACGCATTTATGATGTTTAGAATTTTTCGTTGTGGACTGAAAGCCAAGGACCGGGCCGGTGTCTATATTTGTTTTATGGTCGGAGCTGTTTTTGCTTTTCAGTTTTTTATAAATGTGTTGATGACAGTGGGGTTGGCCCCAGTAACTGGGATTCCTTTACCTCTTGTTAGTTATGGAGGCTCGTCTCTTTTTACCCATTTATTAGCCATTTCACTGGTTGAAAACGTCTACATGAGGCGCTTTATCTATGTTTAGAAAACTGGGAGGGAAAACTGGGGAGGAAAACTGGGGACACAAAACATATTTACCCTATTTTTTAGGAAAACTGGGGATATTTAATTTTTGAAAATCTGGTGACATTTCACCTATTTACCCTATTTTCTCGAAAATAAAATAGGTGGCAGCTTATCCTTTTACCCTATTTTTTAAACTAACTAAATGGGCAATAATAATAGGTTTTATTTCCCCTCCCTTGGGGACAAAGCCTAAAATAAGAAAAAGAGTGGAGGAAATTCTAAACGAAACTGGTTACATTCAGGTATAATAAAAGAGCTAGAATGGAAAAAAATATTAATGAAGGTAAGCATATCC
>DQWD01000177.1 GCA_011042725.1 Candidatus Aminicenantota bacterium
CGAGCCGATGGGCACACTATTTGGGCTCATATGGACCAATGGGAGGGACAACAGTTTAACCGTTCTCCCGGTAATTTATACAGCGAAGTCAAAAAAGTTCACCTTGACCAGAATCGCGGTTATCAAGTCGCTCTCACGATGGATAAAGTTATTCCTCCTGTTGAGGTTCCCCCTGACACCCAATGGGTGAAAAGGATAAAAATCAAAAGCCAACTGCTTTCAGAGTTCTGGGGGCATCCCATCTACTTGGGAGCCACCATCCTTCTTCCCAAAGGCTATGACACGCACCCCGATGTTTATTACCCGGTTCACTACATTCAAGGGCATTTTTCGCTTCGTCCTCCTTATGGTTTTAAGGAAGACAGCGGTTTTTATAAAGTGTGGACAGCTGAGGATTTTCCCCGAATGATCTGTGTGACTTTCCAGCATCCAACTCCTTTTTTTGATGACTCTTACGCTGTTAATTCTGCCAACTGTGGACCTTATGGTGACGCTCTCCTCACTGAGCTAATTCCCTATATCGAAGGACATTTTCGGATTATCCGCCAACCTTATGCCCGGGTTCTCTCCGGTGGATCAACCGGCGGTTGGGAATCCCTGGCTCTCCAGATATTTCATCCAGATTTCTTTGGGGGCACCTGGAGTTTTTATCCTGACCCAGTTGATTTTCGCTATTATGGACTGGTTAATATTTATGAAGACGAGAACGCCTTCACCAAGCCTTTTGGTTGGTTGACATTAGAACGGCCGTTGATGCGGGATGTTCATGGACAAGTCATCGTCACCATGCGTCAGATGAGCCAGCTTGAGGCTGTGCTTGGTACCCGGGGTCGTTCGGGCCAGCAATTGGATGCCTGGCAAGCTGTGTATGGACCGGTGGGTAAGGATGGCTACCCGGCCCCTCTCTGGGATAAACTCACCGGCAAGATTAACCAGGAAGTAGCTCTCTACATGGGAAAACGATATGATTTACGGGCCTATTTGGAGAAAAACTGGGCTCGGATAGGCCCATCATTAGCTGGAAAGATTCATGTTTATTGTGGGGATATGGACCATTTCTATCTCAACGAGGCTGTCTATGAATTAGAAGAATTTTTAGAAAAAACGACTAATCCTTACTATGGAGGCAGTTTTGAGCATGGCCGACCGAGGCAAGGCCATGGTTGGAATCCCTTCGGCTATGGAACTGGCCAGCTGGAACGGGCGATGGCAAATTTCATCGAACAGCATTCACCAGCTTCTGCCCGGCCTCCAGCCTGGCGATATAAGTAAAGAGTTTGCTAACCTGATTTATTCATAAATTGACCTGGTCTATTCATAAATTAAAAAATATCGATCCAAGAAGAGTCAAAAATCTTAGCGGGTGATTGGTCCAATCTTATTTGGTTGTTCCCTCTCACTTCTTTTTCTAACGTATTATATATCAATACGTTATGAAGGAAAACATCTCTTTTTATGAATTATCCAGGTTGACAAAGACAAAAAGAAATTGATTTGAATTCTCTAAAAAAGGAGATAATTGTCTGGTCATATATTTCATGGTTTTTTCCACTTCTTTTTTATTCTAATATGTTATATGTCAGTACGTTATGAAAAGAAACAGTTTTTTTATGAATTATTCCGGCTAAAAAATGAATGCATAAAAAACGCAGAAAAAACGCATAAAGGGAGATAAAAGGTCTGAGCGAAAGGAAAGTCTTTTGAGTAGTAAAACAAACTCCACTGGGAGCAAAAGAAACGTGAAATTAAAAAAATTTAGAATCATGGGTCTTTTCTTAAGTTTACTTATCTTTACCTTTTCCCTGGCCGGCCAGGGAAGGCAGCGCGGTATTCATGCGAGCGTTGGTTATGCTTGGCCTCGTCAAGATAACTTAGGGTCTGCCCTTGCTTCTAGTCTAGGCCTTGACTTTCAGTTAAGAAGAAATTGGCGTTTGGTTTTAGATTTCTCTTATGCTCGTTACCCGGTAAATTTTGATCCTCAGGGATTGATGGAAGGCACCTTAGTGTCAACTCCATTCTGGATAAGGCTACAGTATAATTTTTTCCCGGGGCCAATTTCTCCCTATCTTGGGGGAGGAGTGGGCTATGTTTTCAATCGTTTTCAGATGGAAGAAATGGTGACGATTCCTGAAGTAACCATTTCTCAGAAAGTTGATGATGATTGGGGGTTTATCGTGGGTGTTGGGGCGGAATGGAGGCTAAGGGGGGAGCAAGTAACCGTTTTTGGGGAAGCTAACTATCTTACTTGCTCCCCGCCGGGAGTGACTTCCATTAACGACATGAATTTTGGCCGCCGCGAGGAGCGATTTTCGGTTGATTTAGATTCATGGCAGTTAAGGCTTGGAATTAGGTGTTTTTACTAAGCTTTTGGAGGCTAGATTTGCTTGTGACCACCCTCGATAGGAGAAGAGACTCAAAGGGCCGCCCAAGTAATGTTACTGCTGTTCCTGCTGACTGATTCTTCAAACTAGCAAGTTTCGCGTGGGTGTTAGGAAAATTTAATTTATTTTTCCTTCCGGGGGAGATCGAGTGATAGGTCAAGGTGAACAATGGTGTGTAACAAAACGTTGGCCCCGTTTACGACGTCTTCGTCTCGGGTATACTCGGCCGGGGAATGACTGATGCCTCCGGCACTGGGCACGAAAATCATCCCCGTTGGGGCGATGAGGGCCATGTCTTGAGCATCATGACCGGCGCCACTGGGCATTTTCTGGTAACTTAAATTCAATGTTTGGCAGGCCTTGATGATTGCTTTTTGGAGGCGAGGGTCGGTTAAAGCCGGCTTAGCATTGGCATCTACCGGTCGCCAGGTGATTTTGGTGCCGGTTAGTTTAGCTATTTTTTGGGCTTCTTGCGAAATTTTTTGAAAAAGGTGCTTTATTTTCTCTGATGAGAGGTCTCTGAGCTCTAAACTCATTTCTACCTCACCTGGAATTACATTGGGCGCACCCGGAGAACATTTGATCCGTCCCACTGTTCCCACCTGGCGGCCAGGCTCTCGGCGCACGATTTGATTAACAGCAATGATGAGATGGGCGGCCGCAAGGAGGGCATCACGACGCATATTCATCGGGGTAGTACCGGCATGGTTTGCTTGACCTTCGATGAAAATATCCCACCAGTTAATCCC
>DQWD01000207.1 GCA_011042725.1 Candidatus Aminicenantota bacterium
CCATACATCTTGGCCATGGCTGATTCCACTGTGCAAGGTATCCCCTGATCCATTAGCCAGGCAGCATGCCACACTAGATGGCGAGCAGCATTTATTTCAGCAGCCATTTGGGCAATCTTAAAGGCTGTGTTCTGAAAAAGAGCAATCGGCTTGCCAAATTGAATCCGAGTTTTGGTGTATTCAACGGCATACTCCAAAGCAGCTCGGGCTACGCCTACTCCCGCGGCTCCGACTGGAGCTCGCGTGTGATCGAGAGTCTTCATGGCAATAATAAAGCCCATCCCTTCCCGGCCAAGAAGGTTTTCCGCTGGGACTTTAACATCTTCAAAAAATAGTTCAGCTGTATTGGAGGCGCGGTGTCCCATCTTATCTTCTTCTTTGCCAATCACAATACCCGGCGTTTCCCGAGGAACGATAAAAGCACTCATTCCCCGGGCTCCTTTGCCAGGATCAGTTAAAGCAAAAACAACATAAAGACTGGCCACTCCACCATTGGTGATGAAACATTTGGACCCGTTAATAATATACTCATCGCCGACCTTTTTGGCTGTGGTTTTCAGCGAACCAGCATCTGACCCCGCTTCTCTCTCAGTCAAGCAGAAGGAGGCAAAAGATAGTTTTTCTGTGCAGGGGGTCAAAAACTTCTTTTTCTGCTCATCTGTGCCAAAAAGGATAATGGGAGTGTAAGCCAAGGAACTGGCCATAATGGTGGTGTACATCCCTGCACAACCCCAGGCCAATTCTTCGCTAATAATGACCGTATCAACATGGCTTAAGCCGCCTCCACCATACTCGTTGGGAATCTCACAAGTAATAAACCCGACTTCAAAGGCCTTTTCCATGATTTCCTGAGGAAATTCATCGCCCTTATCATATTTGGCGGCATTAGGCTTCATTTCTTTTTCGGCAAACTCTCGTGCCATTTCTTGAAGGGCTTTTTGTTCATCGGTAAGACTAAAATCTATCACTTTGGCCTCCTCTAGATTAAGATTAAATGATTTATACTTTAAATCATGAGAGGATGTCAATTAAATAAATTATCTCAGCTTAGTTTTCCTTTGAGTTGAATCTCACTTAGAGAAAGTATCTCCAACACCGTGCCAGCCTGGGTAATAGCCTTTGACAGAAAACTGGTGACAGCTGAAAACTGGTGACAGCACACTCATTTACCCTATTTTTCGCCGGGAACGGGAAAAATGGAGACAGGCACTAAGTTAGCAACTTGTCTTGATAATGATCTAGGCCAAAATAAGGTGCCAGTCACCATTTTTCCATCATGGATGGGGAGATGCTTGCTTAGACTGTTTTGATTGTTTTTGCTTAGATTGGTCAAAAAGGGGAAGTCTTTCTACTCTACATACGTCCCCGTTAACAGCGACATTAACAGTAAGGATCAATCTTGAAAATAAACTTTTTCTCTGGTCAAATAGAAAGAAGCCTGATCCCAATCAAATAACTGTTGTAAAAGACGAAAAGGATTACCGATACTACCCTTTTCCACCGGGTAGAGAAAATAAATTTTGTCCTCTGAAGGAGAATAGTCAAGTCTTTTCGAGTATTTATCTTTTTTGTTTTTGAGCAAATTAACCACTTCCTTCATAATCAATTCTTGTCCTTCGGGTAAAACAGCACACTCCCCCTCCTCTACCCCAGGAAATACTTTTGCCTGCTCCAGGTGACGGCGAAGGGGTGCTGCCTCCAGGGAATAAAGAACAGCCTTTATTTCCCGATTAAGAGAAGGTTGCTGGGGACTAACTTTCCTAATTTCCTGGAAAACAATTCCGGGGGGAGAGAGCTTATTCAACTTAGAGACAACTTCCTTTTCTTCAAGAGGCCCTTTTGCTTGCAATTCAAAGATCTCCTGCCGGCTAGTCATTCCCAAAGGAAGGGCGGGCAGAAATGTTAATTTCATTTTGGGATGATACCCTTGGGAAAAGGCAACCGCAACACCTGCCCGGCGGAGAATTCTGGGGATAGTATTTATCAAATCAAGGTGAGAGAGGAACCGCGCCGGGCCTTTCTTTTCAAAATAAAAGCGATATCGAATCAAATTATTTCTTGCTTTCTTTTCTATTCCCTCTGGGGAAAGATCTGCGCCAGACAAATTTTTCTCTCTTAACTCCTCCCGGCCTAAATCCAAGGGGACTGAGCTTTTCTTATTTAGTTCCTTCTGGCGAAGAGCCCTGAGAGACGAACTTTTCTTTTCTTCTTTCTCCTGGCTTAAAACTCCTGGGTGAAAACTTTTCTTTTCTATTTCCTCCTGGCCTAAAACTTCAGAAGATGAATTTTTTTTAATTAATTCCTCCCGGGTTAGTCCCCTGCGGAATGAGCTTTTCTTTTCTAATTCGCTTGAAACCCTCTTTGTTTCCTGGTTAAGCTTATTAACTAAATGGGGAAAATCGCATCCCTGGCAAAACCGGCAATCACGTTGAGAACATGAAGGAGTTCTCTCCTCGCGATAGGCTCTTCTCAATTCTTGGAGCAAAGCTTTCTTTTTAAACCCCGAGCTGATGTGCTCCCAAGGTAGCTTGGCTCGAAGTGGAATTTTCGCCAGGTAAACTCGGTAATCAAGGCCTGCTTCTTGGAAGGACTCTTTCCAAAGTTCAAAATTAAAAGTATCCGACCAGGAGTCAAACCGCGCTCCTTTTTCCCAAGCTATTCTAATCACCTCCCCCACTCGCCTATCTCCCCGGGAAATAACAGCTTCTAAAACAGAAGTGGCTACTGGATGATCTTTAAACCAAACCGTGGGGTACTTTCGCAGCCTCTTTTTCAAAAAACTTATTTTCTCTTGTAATCTTTCAGGACTTTCCATGGCTTCCCATTGGAAAGGAGTATGTGGTTTGGGGATGAAAGACGATATGGAAAGGTTAATTTGAGGAGCAACCTTGAGAATGGAGACTCCAATTTTAAGAATTTCTTCCACAATCCGAACAATTCCCTTTAAATCCTCTTCTTTTTCCGTGGGTAATCCGACCATAAAATAAAGCTTGAGCAATCTCCACCCCCGGGAAAATGCCGCTCGGGCGGCCTCCCAAATTTCTTCATCACTTAGGTGCTTGTTAATGACGCGGCGCAGTCTCTCGGTGCCTGCTTCAGGCACAATGGTTAAACCTGTCTTGCGAACC
>DQWD01000055.1 GCA_011042725.1 Candidatus Aminicenantota bacterium
CAACCAAATCTGATTTAAGCCGGAGCATTTGAGGTTGGGTCTCGGGATCACCAAAGCGGCAATTGTACTCGAGCACTTTAGGCCCCTTTTCGGTAAGCATCAAGCCCACATAAAGAACCCCTACGAATTTTCGATTCTCTTCTAACATCCGCGTGACGGTGGGAAAAACTATTCTTTTCATCGCCTCGGTGAATAATTCACCATCAATATAAGGGGAGGGAGAAATAGCGCCCATACCTCCAGTATTCGGACCTTTGTCTCCATCATAAGCAGCTTTATGATCCATTGTCGTCACCAACGGATTAATTCTCACCCCATCAGTGATGACGATAAAAGAAACTTCTTTACCCCAGAGAAATTCTTCAATAACCACTCTTTTACCAGCCTCGCCAAACTGTTTATCAATCATAATGGTCTGGATTGCCTCTTCAGCTCGGGCTAAACTATGGCAAATTATCGCTCCTTTTCCACCCGCTAAACCATCTGCTTTAACCACTAACGGAAACTCAAACTCTCCCGACGCCACTATTTTTCTAGCATCTTCAGCCGATTCAGCCACTTTATACCGTGCGGTAGGAATATTGTGACGCTCCATAAATTGTTTGGCAAAAACTTTGCTTCCTTCGAGGATGGCGGCATTTTTTTGAGGGCCAAAAATGCGTAAACCTTTTTCTTCAAAAGCATCAACGATTCCTAGAGTCAAGGGGAGCTCGGGGCCCACTACGGTCAAATCTATTTTCTCTTTGGCGGCAAACTCAACCAACCCTTTAATATCCGTTGGCCCCAGGGCAATATTAGTGGCGATTTTTGATGTCCCGCCATTACCGGGAGCACAAAAAACCTTTTTTACCCGGGGGCTCTTGGCAATTTTCCAGGCTAAAGCATGTTCTCGGCCTCCAGAACCGACGATTAATACTTTCATTTTTTCTTATCCCCTCGTTTATTATTTTTTGCTTTTGCTTTTTGCTTTTTTTAATTTTTTCCGGCCAATTCTCGTTGTTTATTAGTTAGCTGCCTCCTCTAATTTGGCTGCCAATCTTTATTTATTTGTGGAGTTCCCTACCGCCCGCAGAGAATCAATAAAAAGATTAACAAAATCCTGGTTAGGAATGATCGAGCTGAGAATTTCAGCGGCAAAAGGAGTGGCTTGCTTCTCCTGAAGACAGTATTTCATTTCCAAAAAGTTTTGCCGATATTTTTTTACTTCTTCTTTGACTGAACGCCCTTCTTTTATAACCTCGGCAATAAATTCAGCTAATGGTTGAAAATCACTTTCCTTCATCCCGAATCGGGTCATTTCCTGGACTCCCATCCTGATTCCACTTGGTTCAAGAAAAGTCTCATCATCAGGTAAAGCCTGATAATTAGCGACAATATTATTCTCTTCCAGCCGCCGGGCAATATCTATCCCGTTGCCGAAGGCACTAACCCGAATGAGAACCTGATGGGTTTCAGTAAAGCCATCTTGTTCATTTCCCTCAACCGGAATGCCAACTTCTTTCAAAGCGCGAGCAAAGGCTCGAGCATTACTTACAACCTGACGCTGGTATTCTTCTTTAAACTCGTTCATCTCATAAGTAGCCATCAACAACCCCAGGAGAGTTCCGAGATGATGATTGCTGGTTGAGCCAGGAAAAGCTCGACTTTTGATATCCAGCCAAAGTTTCCGATAGGGGCTTCCCTTGGGAAACCGCCCCACAATCACCCCTCGTTGCGGACCAAAAAATGTTTTATGAGTACTCCCCGTCACCACATCGGCCCCTTCTGCAAATGGAGCTTGAAAGATCCCATAAAGGCCAAGGACATGGGCCATATCAAACATCAAAACAGGCCTGTCCGGCCAATCTTGAACTATTTTGGCCACAAACTCGACTGGCTCGCGATAAATGAACATACTCTTTCCGAACACGATTAGATCGGGGCGATGTTCTTGAAGGAGAGTAGCCAACTTATCCAAGTCGGCCCGATAAGGATTAGAGTCGGTCACAGGAAAATTAACCACTCGTTCTTTACCAGTTGCCGGATCTTCTTCTACGTAGTTAAACAAAGCCCCCATTGGCTGGGAACTTAAATGCCCTCCTTTGTTGAGGTCATTATTAAGAACGAGGCGCATTTTTCTTACCGGCTGGCCTGGTTGGCGACCTCGATTAATAAACTTAACCATCGCTTTGAAAATCACCTCATTAGCCATTTGGCCACTTATCGGACGCAATTCAACTTCAGTACAATTAAAATACCGTCTTAACTCTTCCTGTGCTTCTTCTTCCACTTCCCGAATAAAATCCGTGCCTTGATAAAAGTAAATCTCTTGCCCTTTCATCGTCCGATGTTCAGCATAGCGTCCGCACGGATCAGCGATCTCACACATTTTAACGAGCAAAGAGGGGGTTGATTCGGAAGGAATTAAATTAAAACACTCTCTTTGTCTCCAGATATTATTGCTGACTATCTTCCGAGTTAAGGCGATTGTTTTTTCTTCAAAAGAGTTCATTTCTATCCTCCTCAATCTTAAAATTCTTCTCTTCAAGCTCAGCTATTTTTTTTAGCCGGGCCTCATGACGGTCTCCTTCAAAGGGAGTATCCAACCAGATATCCACAAGGTGAATAGCCTCATCTAAGGGAAGAACTCTTCCTCCTAGGGTGAGGCAGTTGGAGTTATTATGTTTACGGCTCATCTCCGTCACATACTCATCCCAACAGGGGGTGGCCCTGATCCCCTTAAATTTATTGGCGACGATCCCCATTCCCAAGCCTGTGCCACAAACAAGAATAGCTCGATCGCATTCTCCTTTGGCTATCGACTCCAAAGCTTTAACGGCAACGTCAACATAATCAACCCTTTCTTCGGAATAACAACCAAAATCAATATAATCCACCTCACGACTTCGGAGGTGTTGGGCAACGCCTATTTTAAGTCTATAGCCAGCATGGTCGGAAGCAATGGCGATTTTCATGAGGCACTCCTTTCTCTATTTGACTTATCCTCTTTTTGACCTAGGCCTATTCTTCACCTACTGATTGATTTTAACGGTTAATTAATGATTTATTATATCAACTCCTAACCAATTAGCCAAAACTTAATCTTCCTTCCTTACGCCTCTTATTTTGTG
>DQWD01000286.1 GCA_011042725.1 Candidatus Aminicenantota bacterium
AGAATGATGATGTAACCCGTATGGGAAATAGTTTCTCCCAAAATGCGCCTCACTCCTTGGTCATCAACGCGAGAAAAAAAGTTAGCTACGCCCACCCCCAATACCTTTTTCACATCAAGATATAAAGCGGCGGTGTCCAAGTTACGATCGACATAAAGGGCACACAGATTTAAAAAGGCCCAATACGGCAGCCAGAAAAACAACCCCAACAGCACTAAAAAAATCGCAAATTTTAAATCTGAAAGAGCAATCCCGATTTCCTTGAGTTTTTCAGCAAGAGTAACTCCTTGAATCTCCCTCTCTGGTTCTCGATAAAACAAAATGGTGACCACTAACATAATAAAAATAGACACGGCAGCCGCCAAAAAAGCGTAATTCCAAGAAACAGCTCGCAAGCGGCCAGCAACAATCGGCCCAAAAGAGGCACCGACATTAACCATAGCGTAAAAGAGGCCAAAGCCCAGGGTTTTATTGGTTTTATCCGTCACCGAGCGCACGGTAGCACTGATAAGAGGCTTGAATATTCCGGCGGCTAAGCCGATAGACAACATGGTTAAGGCAATCCCGGAATAAGACTTGGTCAACATCAGCAGCAGAATCGAGGGTAGATAGGCCAGATAAGAAACGATTAACACTTTTTTAAAGCCAAATCGGTCGGCAAAAGAGCCGGAGACGACCGGAATCACATAGGAAAAAAAGAGGAAGAGACTCTGAACAATACCCAATTGAGCTCGGGTATAACCCAGGTGTTCCATGTAAATTCCAAATCCCATGTAAATCCCATAATAGGCAAAGCGCTCGAGGACTTCGATGGAGTTAGCTACCCAAAAAACCCGAGGAAAAGGGGTTCTTTTAGCCATTAACTTTTTCATCCCGGCTCAACCTCGCCAGGAATATTGGATCTTCAGCATAATCTGGTTAAGCTGGGTCCGGTAAAGGCCATTACTCTCTAACCAATTGCGATTATAAACTAAGAAAACATCAAGGATACTGCGGTAAGTGTAACGAAGACGGGAGTTAAGCCCGAGAGAATGGCTAATGTTGTCGTACTGTAAGTAATTTAAGATTTGGAAATTAGGCGAAAGATAAACATCCACTCGAGCCCTTCCTAGTTTAATATCTATTTCTCCAGTAGGAAGACGGCCTTTATCCCACTCTCCTTCGAGGCTCAGGTTCAAATGATGAGAGGGACGCCAAACGATTCGGGGTTGGAATTGAGACAGGTGCCCATCGTAATATCCCCCAAACCACCAAGTCAGCTTGGTCTTAACCGGCCTGGTAGAGGAAGAATCGAACTCGAGACGGTACCTCATCCAATTGTACTTACCAGCTTTAACCACCGCTTCCTCTCCAACTTCAAAATCATAAGGCACCCGTTCCATCTGCGGCATGATATTAACTTCAACCCGGTCCCCACTTTCCAGGCGCCAATTTAGAGGGGCCGTGAAGATCCGCCATTGGAGGGCCTGCCCGTCGAGGTCAGTAACAACGGTGGTAAACAATTCATAATAAATCTGCCGAAGCCATGACCAATCTGGCCTCGGGCGATAGGCCAAACTCAAATTAGTTTTCGTAATCCCTGCCCAACGCACAAATCCCAAGGAAGGATCAAAATCCTCGCCTATTTTTTTAAAAGTAAGCGACGCATCCCAAATATCATTAGGATAATCAATCTTAAAACCCCAAGCGGTACGATCTGATCCAAGGTCTTCACGCTGATTGATTAAACCCCACACCCCCACAAGCAAGTTCTTATCACCCTGAAATTCAGTGGTCTTATAGACAAAATCAAGCCCGGCCAACCAAGCATTCTGGCGTCCCTGGGGGTCACCGGCGGTAACCATAAAACCAACCTTGGATTCACTCCAGATATTACGATAGGCACGGGCGGCGAAGAGATTAGTCCGGGGAGTAAGGCCTTCTACTGGGCGCATCACCGCATCCAGGACGCCAAAGTTCCAATCTCCGATATTACCAGTGGTCTTTAAGGCCACATCAATGGGCACACTTTGCTCTTCGTATAACCCAATTCGCCGGCTGAAAAAAGGCACTAAATCTCGTTCATGATACTGGGCTAAACCAAGGCCAAAATTATAGATATCAGATCCTTCCAGGAAAAACGTCCTCTTCTCGGGAAAAAAGAGAGGAAAGCGAGTTAAATTGATTTGTCGGGAATCCACTTCGGTTTCGGCAAAATCAGTGTTGACACTAATCAATCCGCTGACACTGCCCCCAAAGTTTTTCATTATATCCAGGCCAGGTTCAAACTCTCGCGCGGTGGGATGAGATTCCTCCTTGGAAAAAGTGGCTAAGGAGTAAGGCCTCACTGTTAACCCCAATCCCTGCCGGAAAAGAGGCAGGCCAACCATCAATCCCCCTTGGCTAATGTGGGTTACTTTAAGATTGAGATTGATTGCCGCCCACCGATCAGTTTCTAAGCGTCGTTGGAGGCGCCGCTCGATGTTAAACCGCCAGCGATTAACTCCTTCTTTAAAGCGCAAGGTTTTAATCGGAAGGACAATCTCCACACTCCACCCTTCGGCAAAGCGGTAAGCAGCCGCTTCCCAGATTCCATCCCATTGTCGATTCTCTCCTTCTCCCTCTCGTTCAATCAAGGCATCATAGCGAGCTCCATTAGGATT
This sequence comes from Candidatus Aminicenantota bacterium, assembly GCA_011042725.1. GTDB lineage: Bacteria > Acidobacteriota > Aminicenantia > Aminicenantales > Aminicenantaceae > JdFR-80. The sequence goes on from DQWD01000286.1 coordinate 2,643, forward strand.
AACGGCAAAAATATAGCCTGTCCGGCCGTTAAGAAAAGGATCAATAACAATTTTAATATAGTCTTCTCCCCGTAGTTCCGCATCCCGTTTCATGGTAAAGCTGACAATCTTATCTGGTTCCCGGTCATAACAGACGATGCCAAAATAGAGAGTGTCGGTGGAAGCCAGGATTTTGACTTCAGTTTTTTCGCTGGGTGGAGCTCCTTCGTTAGGTTCAACCATGGTTAATGGTCCTATCGAGGGCGCTTGGGCCCACCACGGTTCAGTAAGTTGCCCATCAAGCCGAAGATGAAGACCTTGTCCTTCAGGAAGGACGAAGACCTGGGCGGCTGATGATTTCTCGGCCGCCTGAGAATATATGCTACTCCCCAAGAGGCCCCACATTAAAAGAGCAACGCCAAGGACCGCGGGCA
>DQWD01000161.1 GCA_011042725.1 Candidatus Aminicenantota bacterium
AGGCCATCAGGAGAGAGAAGATTATCTCCCTTGACCAAATAGTTACTTCCTTTTTTTCCCACAATCCGATGAACTAAAAGGCTGTTTTGCTCCCGTTCCAGTACCGCCACCATTTGGCCAATTTTTAGCTTTGTGTTTGGGCAAGGAGTAATCGTCAGAATATCCCCATCTTGAATGAAAGGAGTCATACTCCAACCCCGGGCTCGGAACCGGAACGAGGCCCCCTGGTGGATAACTTCTTGCAAGAGCTCAGCCATTTCTTGGGCCGAAAATATTTTTTCCCTCTCTTTAATGGATTTCATTTCTAATCAAATCTGGACTGCCTTCACCAATGAGCTTATCCTTCCTCCTCCACAATTAATTTTCTTTGATACAGCTCCTCGAGCAATCCAACGACATCTTCTTCAATTTCTTCTCGGGAAGCGTCATATTCATTAACCAGCTCTTGGATAATTTCTCGCACCGATTTTTTCCCATCCAACCTTTGCCAAATGGCTAAGCCCGTGGGATTTAGAGTAAATAAAGCCTCTTCCATATCTCCCACCCCCGAGGTAAGCGGGATAATAATCACCTCCCCCTCAATCTCCCGGACAACCAAGTTGGGAGACAGTGAATATTTTTTGCCCAGATTAATTAATGAACCCATAATAACTCCTTTATTCAATGATTCCTTTTTTCTTTAACTTTGTCGCCATTGCCTGCTGCCATCTCTTCAGTCTTTCTGGCCAATCTTTAACCATCCAGCCTTTTTCCTTATCTTTGATAAGGCCTAAACTCCGGGCTTGCTCGTGGGTTACCCGGCAGTAATAATCAATGGGAGTATCCAAACTCCCATGTTCCATCCAGGAACGGGCAGGGCATTGCTCACAAAGACCGGCTAAAAAGCAACGGGCGCAGCGGGCTAAATATGCCGGGTTTGTTGCTTCGCGCTGAAGTAAAGAAGGAAACAATTGCTTGAGGGCCTGGCCTAAATTTCTTTTTGTCCGCCACGGGTAAATTGTTTTTGGATGGCGAAGGAGGAGACAGGGCTGAAGTTGACCGTAAGCATCAAGAGCAACCGCTTCTCGACCAGCCTCACAAGTAAACAGCTTGGTCCCAGGTGGTCCTAGAAATTTTGAGCAAAATTCATTCATCGTCTGGTAATAGAGCTCCTCCTCTTGAGCCATCAGCCGGGTATATTCCTGGGGAGAAAGTCGAAGATTGACAATCTCTTGGTTTTTTTCTGGCGAGTCCCGCCTGGCTCTTAAATCCAGCGCAAAGACCATGGCCGGGGGAAAGTCCATGCTGGCCAATTGCTGGGCCTTTCTCTTGAATTCTTTTAAACGCTCAATAATCGGCGGCAGCATTGCCCCTTTAATAATAAAAGGAATCCTGTTTTCCTTTAAATAAGCTATTCCTTGTTGAACCGCCTCCCAACTCCCCTTAACCCGGGTAATCTTCTCATAGGAATTGGCATCCAATCCATACAGGGTAATTTCTATCTTCTCCAAAGGAGGAATTTTTGCCCACAAGCGAGCTAGCCGGGAAGTAATCAAGGACCCATTGGTGGACAAACCTACCTTTAATCCTAATCGCCGGGAAAAGGTATAAAGTTCAGCAAAGTCTTCCCGTAATAAAGGTTCCCCGCCTGTAAACCTGACGGTTAAGCACCCCAGTTCCACCACTTCTCTTAGAAAATCAAGCCATTCAGCAGTGGTTAACTCTTTCTGTTTTATTCTTTGGTCCCTAGCCGGTTGATTTATATAACAATGGAGACAATTAAAATTGCAGCGTTCGGTAAGCTCTCCAGTTGCCTCAACTAAAAGCACCTTTTTTTGCCAAATCGAACTCTCCTCCCAGCGCTGCCGGCGAAGATAAACGGGTTTTTTAGTGTCTGATTTCATTTTACCCTGGACATCCAGTTAAAAGCTTAACAACTTCCCCACTAAGATCAAATTCCAGCTCGTAAGCAGGCATACTTTGAGCTATACTCTGACAAATCGTTATCACTCTTTCCCACCAGGTAAATATAGGATGGGGCTTGACCAGTAAATCAATCAATCTCATCGTTACTTCAAATTTGGAGGTGATTAAACGACGCCGGTTATTTTTTCCTTGCTTTAAAAAATAAAGTTCTTGAAGCGGGGCCGAAGAAGAAGAAACATCTGGCACCTCCCCGTGACTCCAAGTTCCATAAACCCGCCATTTTTCACCCCCTTGACGGATAATCACTCGGTCGTCACAAAGAATTTGGGCCGCCGAAAATTGCTTAAAAAGCTTGGTAATGGAGGATTTACCTTCTCCCGATGGGCCCAAAAACACTAATCCTCGACCTTTATAAATCAGACCCGCCGCATGAAAATAAGCTCCTTGGAATTGCGGAAAGACTTGGGCCAATAAAACTTGATCGGTGGGAAAGGCGGTCAACGAAGGAAGCCCACCGCGAAGAAAAATGGTTGGGGCCGGATGATAAACGTTTATTTGGGAAAAATCCCGCGAAACAATAGCCATCAAGTATAAGGCTTTTTCCTCCCAGGGAGAATAACAAAAATAATGCCATTTTTGCCCCCCATCTCTGATCACCCAAGGGGGATACTCATACACTATAGGCCCCACACTCTCCTCATCAAGAGGGGGGAAAGAAAAGAAGTGTTTAATTAAAACCTCGGCCTTCTGGGGAGAAGAAACAAGAAAAGAATGAAACTTAGAGGCAAAGGTTGAATCTAAAAGGGGAAGGGTGGCTTCGACCTGAATAACCAATCCCCCTAGTTGGTAAAATCGTTTCAAATTCCCCGCTTTTCCTGGCAATGGCTTTTACCTCCTATTCTTTGATTACTAATTTACCACAATTATAACTTTCTAGCTAATTATCCTGGAAAGAGATCGGTAGTTAGTAGAAACAAAATAATTCAGTGGAAACCTTTTGACCCCTGGAAAAGGCTCAATCCCGCAGAAAATATAGTGATCTTTTGAAAATTTCCCAATAAATTTAATAATCGGGGGGCGTAATTCGGAAGCAATTTAGTCATAATTCAATTGGGGCTTTCTCTGAACAAGTTTATTTAGGTAA
>DQWD01000116.1 GCA_011042725.1 Candidatus Aminicenantota bacterium
AAAACGTGTTTAAGAGAGTCGGGATTCACAGTGATATAAAAGTCACTGCCTAAATAGCACAAAGGAGAAATTTTTGGTGGCTGGAGAACTCCGTCTTGGTCAAAAGCTTCTGCCTCGAAGTGGACAGCCAGAACTTCGCCCACAAAAAGATCATGGTCTCCGTAAGCCTTGACATCGACTAACCGGCATTCAAAGCAAGCGTAGGCTTCTTCTAGAATAGGGGATTGGATTACTTGAGCTGGAGAAAGCTTAACTTTGAATTCTTTAATTTTGTCCAGGTCATGACCAGAGCGGCGACCTAATTGGGCCGCAAGTTTCACTTGCTCCATGGTTAAAAAATTAACCGAAAACTCTCTTGCTTCCGTAATGATTTGGTGGGTTTTTCTCTTTTTGGAAATACACACCCCAAAAAGAGGAGGAGAAAAAGACAGAGCTGTGTGCCAAGCACAAGTCATGTAATTTAATTCTTTCTCTGATTTTCCGCCCACCACCGCCACGGAGTAGGGATAAAAGTACTGAAAAGTTTCGATAACGGTGGAAAAGCTTTTCATCAAAACCTCCTTGGGCCAAAGCCTAACCAAAGATTTAATATATGCCTTTTATCCGATTTAAGTTTTGCAGCAATGCTTCTAAGGTGAAAAGATGTTCCCGGTCGAGAGCCAATTGAGATTCAAGTTGGCTTTTAATTTCTCCGGTGGGGAAGAGAGGAATAATCTTTTCATAGGCAGCCACCACTTCTTTCTCTTTTTCGAGGAGGGATTCAAGAGCTGTCCGGCGGTTTTCTCCCGGGTAGCTAGAAGGCATTGGTTGTCGGGTTATTTCCCTCCCCTGGTCATCTTTGGTGGCCTTTTCGAGGGGAATAACATCATTTAATTTAACTAGAATTCCTGAATTCTTGTCCCAATGGCGCATATGGTCAATGGAGTTCTTAAAAAGTCTTTGGCTTAAATCTTGATGAGAACTAAAAAGGATGACATGTTTTAAGTAGTGGTGCATCAAAGCGTTTTCTAATTTAGTTATTTGACGGAGATTTTTTACTTTTTCATCAACTTGATCATCAGGAAGAGCTGCTAAACATAGATCTTCTTGGCGGCCATCTTTTTTAATTTGGTCGATCATGGCTGCAAATTGGCGAGAGTGACGAACTTCGTCATAGGAAATATTCCAAACCATATTTTTAATTTCTGGAAAGGATCCCTCTTTAAATTTGGCTTGTTGATAAAGGGAAGTGACCATATCCTCGGTCATCTTGTCGCGGGTTAAATTATCAATAATTCGGGGATAGCGGATGACTTTGTCAGTTTGGAATGAAGGCCTGCCGCCCATTTGAGTGATAATGATGCCAAGTTGCAAAGCATGGTACATCTCGTCGATGCCGATCTGAATGGTCTGGGCTCGAGCATCTCTTTCTGTCTGCATGATGGGATCATAATAAAAATAAACTCCTTTAGGCATAGAGTAGGCATGGATGACGTACTCGAAGCTAACCGCCCACTCATGCTCTAAAGCGATGTTCAATAATTTGAGGATGTCTTCTTTGGATTCAATATTAATTGTTTTTTCCATTTGTCTTCCCAGTAAGCTTGGATATTATCATTATAGGTTTTTGATCAATAAAAGCAATTTTTCTTTTTGGAGAGCCTCGTAGCTTGATAAGGCTCAGGACTAATTGATTGGAGCTCAAAAATTCACCCCTAATTTCCTCGAAAAGGGTGATGACTAAAATCAACTTTGGTTATAAATTAAGATCGATAATGAATCCATTTCCCTCCCTCCTGAGAATAAATGGAAGCTGGGCGAGAGGTTTCCTCTCGCCCCTCCTCCCCCTTGCAGCCTAATTATTGGTCTTGATGTTTAGTTTGGGAAATTATTTCCTTAAGATTACCGGCTTGGAGTATTCGCCGGTAATAATTTTCTTTCTCCCATTTAATCAAGCGAATTTCTTCTGATTCAATTTCCAAAGCGGTGAGGCCGTTGGTGTAGCCGCAACAGCCGCTATTGAAATAACAGGGGATTGGATTAGCGCTGAAGTCAGGGGGAGGTAAGCCGGAAGTTTTTTTTAGCACGCGTTGAATTTCCCCTTCGAGGTGATTAATTTTCTCCTTGATTTTTTTCTTTTCCTCTAGATTTGCATATTTTAATTTCTGCTCCATTATCGATTTTTGACTAAGCAAGTAGTGGTAATGGGAAAGAGAGGCAAACATAGCCCGATGGGTGTGACCACAAACGAGAATAGTCTGGTTTTCTTTCGCCCAGCGATAATAATCATTTTCTAGTTGGCTTCTTAAATGAGGGTTTTCAGCTGGACCATCGATGCCAATGTTTAGTAATTTCTGAATTGACTTCCAAATAAAATGAACAGCCCAACGACTGATTCGCCAGGCTTTGTCTTCGAAAAAGCGACCTTGATGGCCATGAATCAGAAAGATTTGCCCTCCCAACGAGAGAGCTTCGCGATATTCAACGTGAGTAAAAAAATTAAGCTGCTGGGAATTGAGCCCAGCCAGGAAATTTTTAAGAGTAACTTCCTTATCATGATTCCCCCAGATTCTTATCTTGCGGCCCCTTGCTGAACTCGGGGCCAACTTAATTTCTAACCGAATGATATCTGCGTAGTTGTTAAGAATACTTTGAATATTATTTTCCCATAGTTCTTCGGAATCGCCGAGGACAATCAGTTTGAACTTTTCTTGCGCGTAATAGTTAAGGGCTTGAAGATAGAGGTAGGCGTTTTTTTTAAAGTCGTCAGCTCCGCTTCCATCACCTTTATGGTGATCGGAGAAAACAACATAACGATCCTCTGGCTCTAAAGGAAGCATCTTTCCAGGAAGGTTGGCTTGCTCTTTCAATCGAGCAAATTTACGGGCCATGCGCCGGTAACTCATTAGATACCCCAAGAGAAGGATTTATCTTAACAAAAATCAAGGATGGAAGGAAATTTTCTAAAGATTTGCTTTTTTTTGGTGACTTAGGTAAAAAGCAAAAATAGTCAGAAGACAATGAGCAAAAGAGAACCATAAATTATTTGGGAGGAAGACATGA
>DQWD01000104.1 GCA_011042725.1 Candidatus Aminicenantota bacterium
AACCATAACGGAGGGGAAACACCCGTTCCCATTCCGAACACGGAAGTTAAGCCCTCCAGTGCCGATGGTACTGCGCGGGGGACCGCGTGGGAGAGTAGGTCGTTGCCGGGATTTTTTTTATTTTAGGGGGAGAAACTGGCTAATTCCATTTCCGGACAAGGAATTTGAAAAATCCCCACCTCTTCTTCAATCAAAATTTTCACCAACTCTTCTTCCAGTCCCGGGTACATGGCTAAGCCATTCTCCAGAGAATGGACGTTCAAAAGACAGTGGGAAACTACTACCAAACGGCCACTTCTCTTATCGCTCATCTTCTCCTCCGGTTAAGATGATTAAATTTTACTGCTCTTTTCATTTATAAGTCAGGCCTGGAGCTATAATAATAAATTTTGGGGAATTTTGACGAGAAGAAAAAACCAGAGAACTGGATTTTATTAATAAAAATGAAATTTAATCAATAAAAACGAAGTACTATAAAATTTCGAGGAGTTAGTCGAGCTCATTAGAAGTTTTAGGGCTGAATAGGAATGACTATAAAAAAAAGCTCATAAGGGAATAATCGGAAGCGAATTTCCCGATTTATCTTAAGTCGTGGGTTTTCATCGGGCAAGAGAAGGGGACTCTTGATTCAAAATTTGAAAGAGAAGTGAAAAGAGCAAATGGAAAAAACTGCTCTGGGTTTATACCCGATTTGTTGGGGAAAGGCATGAGATCAGTTGAGCTCTAACAAGGGGAAGAATAATTTTATTCCGAGATAAATTCTCTGTTGAACAGATATCTTTGTTAAATTATTTTGAGGCGTACCAAAAGGTTTAGGTTGTTTTAATCCGGACGTTAGGGGAAAGCGTCATTAATTACGTGATGAGATTGGGGTTAGGTCTTCACCTTTCACATTTGAGAGCCAGCAAAAAATTATTTGGGATAAAGCGAATAATTATCAAATCTGAAGACCTGAAACCAATTTGCAAACAGCTGGCTCATCACAGTAATATGGATGCTCGCACTTTGGTGGGCCGACTTGACTGTTAGCTCTATTTAATCTAACCTATGAAATAGAAATAGTGTCTGGTTATTGAGAGCCTCCCTCTTTTTTCCGGACCATTAAGAAAAAATAGGGATAAGTATTATGATTCGTCTCAAAAAGAAATTATTTTCCAGCTTGAAGATTGGTAATTTCAAAGCGAAATTGCCCATCATTCAAGGGGGAATGAGTGTAGGGATCTCCCTTTCAGGCCTGGCTTCCGCCGTGGCCAACGAAGGTGGTATTGGAGTAATAGGCGGGGCGGCTATCGGTATGCTGGAGCCCGACTTCAATAAGAATTTCCGGGAAGCTAATACCCGCGCTTTGGTCAAGGAGATAAAGAGAGCCCGCGAGAAAAGCAGCGGTTTGATTGGAGTTAATCTTATGGTGGCTCTCTCCGATTACGAAGATTTACTGGCTGTCGCTGTTAAAAATGAAGTGGATGTTCTTTTTCTAGGGGCGGGTTTGCCGCTTCGTTTTCCCGAGAATGCCCAACCGGGAAAGGTTAGAACCGCTTTAGCACCCATTATTTCTTCCGCCCGGGCCGCCAAAATAATCCTGGAATCGTGGGCCCGGAAATTTCGCAAGTTACCCGATGCTTTGGTTGTGGAAGGCCCCAAAGCCGGGGGCCATCTCGGCTTTAAACGGGAACAGATAGATGATCCGGATTTCCAGTTGGAAAAAATTCTGCCTGAGGTTGTCGCCGTTATTAAACCTTATGAGCAGGAGTTTCAGGTCAAAATTCCCGTTCTGGCTGCCGGAGGGATATATTCCGGAGCTGATGTCCATCGTTTTCTGGCGCTCGGGGCGGATGGTGTGCAGATGGCCACGCGCTTCGTCACCACTCATGAGTGCGATGCTTCGGAGAAGTTCAAAGAGTCTTATCTGCGGGCCCGACAGGAAGATCTGGTGATTATCAACAGCCCGGTGGGTTTGCCCGGTCGGGCGATTAACAACAGTTTTCTGGAGGATGTTAATCAAGGGATCAGGAAGCCCTTTCGCTGCAGCTGGAAATGCCTGAAGACTTGTCAGTTGAAGAAGGCGCCCTATTGTATTGCCAGTGCTCTGACCAATGCCAAACAGGGTAATCTTCTGGAAGGTTTCTCCTTTGCCGGAGTCAATGCTTACCTCAGTGAGAAAGTTTCTTCGGTGCGGGAAGTAATCTCCAGCTTGCTCGAAGAATATGATCGTTCCCTGGTGGAGAACCGGCTGGCCTTCAAACCAATTTAAATTATCTTCTTTATGTATATTTAGATTTTAGTAATTAAAAATTTATTCCACCTGATATAAACCGTGGCCAAAGCCGTGATGGCCCTGACTGGGATGAAGGATTTCATGAAGGGGGCATCATAAAAGGTGTCTGACACTGTGGTGGATGACATTTTGAGTGTCTTATCTCCGACAAGGCTTACTTCCTCTGTTTTTTAGTTAAAAAAACATCAGTTTAAGGTGAGGCTGCTTTATTGGCCTTCGCGGTTCTTAAAATGATTTCTCCCAAGACTGTCGCCGCAGGCAAACTTGACTCTTTTTTCTCTGACAAGCAGATATATTTTAAACCTTGCCTCTGAGGCAAAGACTTACTCATTTTTCATAAATAACACCTTGCTCTATCTTCTGCTTTAACCATAGATTGAAATGGGCTGAATCAGTGAGTGTTATTTTAAAATTTCTGCCAAAACTTTTTTATAGGTGCTGTAAATATCATCATTTTCGTGATGAGCCAGCTGTCTTGGGAACCAGTTTCCTTATTTTCCTCATTAGCCAATTGGGGTCAGGTCTTCACATTTCACATTTGAGAACTGCAAAAAATTTATTTAGGAAAAGCGAATAATTATCAAATGTGAAATGTGAAGACCTGACCTTAAATTTCTACCCGATCTCATCACGGAAATAAGGATGCTTCCACAGGTGCTCAAAACTTTAGATTATTTAGAACCCATTAACTTGGGAAGAAATCTTAGCCCTAAAAGAATAATTTTAGTCAATTCTTGGTGAAATAATAGTTTATTTATTCTCAA
>DQWD01000149.1 GCA_011042725.1 Candidatus Aminicenantota bacterium
AGCCTTATCTTTCTTTTAAGCCGAGGTTTAGGAACGGGGGTGGCTCTGGTGGCTACTTCTATCGTTACCGCCGTGTGCCTCAACTGGCCTTTAGCGCCCACTATTCTCCTCATTGGCATGGTGGCTATTATCTACACAACTTTTGGGGGGATCGTGGCGGATATCTATTCGGACATCATTCAATTGGTCATTCTTTGGGGGGGAACCGTTCTGGCCATAATTTTAGTTATCAGCCGCTTAGGCCAAAAATTATCAACTAGCAGCTTCTTTAATCTTTTGGCGGCTAACCAACAAAGACTTCATGTTTTCGACTTTAACTCCACTGGATTGGGAGATGGACAAACCTTTTCTTTTTGGCCGATGCTCATCGGGGGATTCTTCCTTTACCTCTCCTACTACGGATGCGACCAAAGTCAAGCACAACGACTATTAACTACCTCCACCGCCAAGGAAGCTCAAAAATCTCTCCTTCTTAACGGGCTCTTACGCTTCCCTCTGGTCCTTACTTATTGCGCCTTTGGAGTGCTGCTCATCCCCTTTCTTCAAACTCATCCCCACTTTGCTCAACAGTTGGCCGGCTCGCCCGCCGACTATTTAGTCCCTCGTTTTCTGATTAACTTTATTCCCCCCGGAATCTTAGGTTTAATAGTGGCGGGTATTTTTGCCGCTTCCATGTCCAGTATCGATAGTGCTCTTAACTCTCTGAGTGCAATTACTTATCAAGATGTATTAGCCAGAATATTTCCCGCCCTAGGGCATTTCTCTGACCGCCAGAAGGTGCGTTTATCGCGGTGGATAACTATTGCTTGGGGGCTTATCGCTACTAGCTTTGCCCTGCTCATGATCGGCGGTTCCAAAACTGTCTTAGAAATGGTCAACCAGATTGGTTCTGCTTTTTATGGACCTGTTCTGGCAGTTTTCTGGCTAGGAATTTTAACTAAAAGGGCTGATCAAAACGGAGCTATCGTGGGATTAATCGGGGGAGTGGCCACCAATCTTTGTCTTTGGCTTTTTTATGAAACTCAAGTTTCATGGATGTGGTGGAATTTTATTGGCTTTGCCTTAGCTTTTATCGCAGGAATAAGTTTAAGCCGGTCAAGTCCTCAGAGGAGAAAAAAGGTGGAAAATCTTACCTTAAGTAGGGAAAAACTTAGCTATTACTTAAAAAATAAATCTTACTATTTCATCCTCCTAAGTGCCTTTATCATTTTCTTCTTTCTCGGTAAAATCATCGAATTAATCTTCCTTGGATAATAATCAAAATTATAATCCGATGATTCGACTCCCCCGGGGATAAGCCACGGTAAAGTTAATCGTGATTTGTTTCTTTTCTCGGGGTCCTAAGGAAAGCAACCAGTGAAGAGTTCCATTATCCTCTCTCTGGTTTGGTTGAGGCGACAATTTCACATCTTCAAGGGTAATTTTCGAATTTCGGCTGACTGGAAGCTGGTCTAAAATTTCTATTTTTATTTCTTGGGTGCGAAAGTTCTGGATGGTTATTTGAAAGGAGAAGCGAACTTTTTCGGTCTTGCTTAAAAAAGCAGGGGCAATTTTTTTCTTTTCTACCCGATTATATTTAATTTCCACTTGCCGATCGGGACCAAAGAAAAACTCTCCTTTATCTCCCGAAGCTAAATATCCAAGACGATTTTGACCAATATAATCCTCACCGATGAAAAGTCGGGCTGGTCCTTCCAAAAGAGGGTAGGCTAAAGTATTCTCAAAAGAGGCTCGCAAGAACACCAACTCATCCTCCTTGGGAACGGCAAGATAATCAAAACTGGCGGGCAATTTCTGGGTGTCAATAGGAACAGAATGGGGTTGGTTATCGCTGGGGATCGAACATAGGCTAGGTATTTTAAAATGAAGATGTAATCCTTTTTCTTCAATCAAGGCCAAGTCAAGAGAAACCTTTTGAGGAGCAGCTTTAACCTTGGCTGTTTCCCTGACCACGCCTCCTACTACTCCTCCTACTACTCCTCCGACAATTCCTTTTTCCCGGGGTGAAGGAGGAGGTGGAGTGTAAATATCAAGAAACCAAGGTCTAAGGTAAGGAGGCGTTTTTCCAGCCGTAGGAGTGGAAGTCGATAGGGAAAGAGAAACATCATCCCAGTTCTCACCACTAGCCTGTTGAACAACCCCAAATACAGTTAAATCAATTTGTTGATCTGAGCTTAAAGCCCGAAGAGTATAGCGAGGAGCCCAACTTGCTTCTCTAGTCAAATAAGAAAGCCGCAGAGTAACTTTACCCGGTTCAGTAGATTCGACTAAAACAGAAACCTGCTTGGCTTCTTTGGATTGGCGTGGTTTAAGAAGGTCGAGTTTTTTCTGCAGAGCTTCTTTTTGTTGTTTTTTCTTGGCAATCTCGGATTTAATCACCAATTTTTCGTGAGAAATGTTGGCTAACTGCTGGCCGAGGAAATCCAATGTTTTTTGCCAATTTTGAAAGTTAATCGGGGCACCAGAGATAATTTGTTTCCAGGCTTCCGTCGAGTTGCCTTCAGCAATAGATTGGAGAAACTTTTCCTTAATCAAGAGAATGTTGATATTTTCTTCCAATTGAGCAATCTGCTGTGCGACCCCGTTAATTTGTTCTTCTAGTTGTTTTATTTCTTCTTGGAAAGGGGTCGAGAGAAAAAGGCGCTCAACTTCAAGATTTAAGATCTTGATCCCCACTTCGCCTTCACCTTCAAGATGAAGGGAATTATTCTCTAGAGAGACCGGCAAATCAGAAAAAACAAGGGTTTGTTGGCCCTGAACCAGCTCCAAGCGCGCTTCCCGGACAATCGATGCCCCCCGGGGAAAAACTGTTACTTGGGCTATCCTGCTGGGAACTTTAATTTCTGAAGCTTTAAGGATTCCGGGCCAAGTAACCATGGCCAGCCAAAAAACTACCTGGAGGATCCCCCAAGGAATTAACTTCTTAGCCTTGGGGGAGAGAGAAGAAATTACCCCTTCCATTGCCTCCTCCTTTTCGAGGGATTATTGCAACTTTTCCTTTTTTAAGTCTAACATGATTCCGGGCTTAGGAA
>DQWD01000291.1 GCA_011042725.1 Candidatus Aminicenantota bacterium
ATCCAGGCTTTTGTGTTTACCGGCCGGGGCTGGGGCCACGGCGTGGGTCTCTGCCAGGTTGGCGCCTATGGGCTGGCTTTAAGTGGAGCCAATTATCGAGAGATATTGAAAAAGTATTACCATGGGGTTAAAATTACTCGCCTTTATAAATAAACATCAAATCTTGTCTTGGCAAGAAAAGGAGTTATAAGTGGTTAATCATGATTTTAAACGCAAGTTAATCGAGATTCTCAAGGAAAAGTCCCTCACTACTGGAGTTGAACGAGTTTTAACTTCGGGCCGGACCAGTAATTATTATATCGACGCCAAAATGACTACTCTCAATCCATTTGGAGCCCAACTCGTGGGTAGGATGATTATCCAAGTTCTGGCTGATTATGAGTTAGATGCCATCGGAGGTTATACCTTAGGGGCTGATCCTATTGTCAGTGTCGTGGCTGCTCTAAGTGCCGAAACCGACCGGCCTCTTTCGGCTTTTATTGTTCGCAAAGAGCCTAAAAAACATGGTGAAAGAAAAATGATTGAGGGCCCTTTCAAACCAGGTTGGAAAGTGGCTATCATTGATGATGTCGTCACTACCGGAGGGTCAACTCTAAAAGCCATTAAGGCCGCGGAAGAGGCGGGAGGCCAGGTAGTTTTAGCTCTGGCCTTAGTGGATAGAATGGAGGGCGGCCGGGAAAACATTGAGAAAGCCGGCTATCCCTTTATTGCCCTGGTTACCCGGGAAGACCTTCTGGGAAGTTAGGTCAAGCCTCAAACAGATTATGGCTTCACCTTTCAGATTGATTTATAAATCTCTTTATTGCCAGAAGGAATAACTTAATGTCGTTTATGTCTTTTTGAATGATATTAAAAACTCTCTGGTTATCGACTTTCCAGTAGAGATGAACTAATAAATTCCGAAACTTGGCCATTTTCTTTAGTTTTTCTACAAGTTCTGGACTAAGGATTTCTAGTTCTCCAAGAATAGCAAAACAATCCCCATAATCGGTAGGAGCTCTTCCTCCCGCTCGAGCTACAATGTGGTTGCAAATATCAATGGCGCCCTCTATTATTACAATTAAATTATATTTTGAACTATCTATTTTTTCTTGAGATTTTAGAAATTCCTCCTTACTAATTTTTCTTATTTTTTCTAATTTATAAAAGGCAGAATTAATCTCTCCTATGAGATGTCTGATTCGATCGATATTGAATCTAGTCATATAAAACTTCCTTTAAATAATTCTTAGCCGCGGGAAGAAAATCAAAATATAACATCCAAGTATGGCAAAGAAATTCTTCTCTTTTGGCCTCGTCTCTACAAAATAAAAGATACCCAAGAGTAACATGATATTTAAAACTCAAGGGAGCAAGATTAATAATCTTCACATCAAATGGAATTTTAATTTCCTTTTGCAAGCTAAGAGAAAGGGTAATTTCATAATCAATTGAATCTATTCTAGTTAATTTTTCTTCATCTAAATATATTCCAACATCAATATCCTTGAAATCTTTTCCTTCTAAAAACGAACCATAAAGATAGGCAAATAGTATTTCTTTTCTTAAAGATAAATGCTCCCGAATTTTCTTTATAATTTCTTTTTTCACTTCTTAAAACAACTGCCGAAATCTATTTCAAATTGTAGTACTTCGCGTTAAATAATGCAATTGAGCGAATAAAAATATAAACAAAGATTCTTCTCTAGCATTACTAGTATCTAATTTTTGGGGGCATATCATAACCAGACATATTATTGGACAATCAAGTTCGTATACGTGAAAGCAATGCATCAAATTTGGGATGGCAGTTCAAATTACACCCTTAGCGCAAAAATTATCATTGGTGGATAGCCCTAGATTTTCTCTCAAGCCAGGCTGGCTCAAAAACTTGCAGGATTGAGCTCGACATGTCTCCATTACTTAAAGAGAGGGCTTTCACTTGAATTTTGTCTTTCCCAAGAGTTGCTTTTTTTCCGAGCATCCCTTAAAATGACTTACCTTTATTTGTCTCAAAATTATTTCAATGGATAAACAAGAGAAAAAGACCATTCCCCTGGGAATAGCTCTTATTCCTGTTTTATTTTTAATTTTATCACTTTCCACGGCCATAATAATTTTGAAACAATCTCCCCATATCCCCCTGATCTTGTCCACCGGGGTGGCCGCTATAATCGCTGGTTTTTATGGTTATCGGTGGTCAGAAATCAGAGAGGGTATGGTTCATGGAATTACCCTGGCCATGGGGGCGATTTTAATTCTGATGATAGTTGGCACCATGATTGGCACCTGGATTCTGGGTGGTATCGTACCTTCAATGATTTATTATGGTCTTCAGGTGCTTTCCCCTAGCATCTTTCTGGTCGCCACCATGATTATTTGTTCTATTGTTTCCCTGGGTACAGGTTCTTCCTGGTCAACCGCCGGCACAGTGGGAGTGGCTCTTATCGGCGTAGGACAGGGACTGGGGATTCCCGTGGCCATGGTGGCCGGGGCTATCATTTCCGGGGCTTACTTTGGAGATAAAATGTCGCCTCTTTCTGATACAACCAATTTAGCTCCAGCCGTGGCCGGAACGGATATTTTCTCCCATATTCGACACATGGTTTATACCGTCACTCCGGGCTATATCCTGGCTTTGGGGATCTATGCTCTCCTGGGGACCAAATTCGGTGGTGGACAACTGGAGTCAGGTAATATCGAGCTCATCTTGAAGACCTTAACCCAACAATTTCATCTTCACTGGCTATTGTTGCTGCCGCCGGTATTGGTTATCCTCATGGTGATCAAGAAAGTCCCCCCTTTACCTGCTTTGTTAGGCGGAACAATCCTCGGGGGGATTTTTGCCTGGCTGGGGCAGGGTAGTTCTTTGCGGCAGGTGGTGGAGGCGGCTTATGCCGGCTTTACTTCCCAATCCGGTGTGCCCCTGGTGGATGACCTTTTAAGCCGAGGCGGTCTCTTAAGCATGATGGAGACAGTGGCCCTGATTATCTGTGCTCTTTCCTTTGGAGGAGTTATGGAGCGAACGAGAATGCTGGAAGTCCTGGC
>DQWD01000353.1 GCA_011042725.1 Candidatus Aminicenantota bacterium
CGCCGGGCGGCCCAAATAGCCCCAATCTCTAGGGGACCGGAACCCATGATTTCAAAGACCCAGGCTTCCTTTTTGTCGATAAAAGTTAGGCACTCACCCATGTCACCATAGCCGTATTTCTCAACCAGCTGCCCTATCAATTCAATTGCTTCCCGGGCAGTAGTGCATCGCTCTAAGACAATTCGTTGAAGTTCCATGATATCGAATTTGCCCTGAGGATTATAGAGTTCGCGGCGCCCGCCGAAAGTGGTCTCGCCAATGCCCAATTGCTTTTCATTCATGAAGGAATAAGCAATGTCGAAACGAGTGTAAGTTTGAGGAACTTCAGGGATTTCGCCTACTTTGACTGCCTGGGGTCGCTCAGCGCCGTGTCCACCGCCCTTCATGATAGGTCGCGTTTCACCAGGCCTAGCGGTTCGGGCGGGAACAACCTTCAACCGGAATTCAAACCCTCCATCGCAGGAATGAGTGGTCATGATTGAGCCATCAGAAGATGCGGTTTTGGTAACCACGATGGAAGTGCAGTTAGCCCAGTCTTCTTCGAGGCTAAACGCTTGGGAATAGCCTATTTCTTTCGGGCTTGATAAAGAGAAGTAGATAGAACTTAGAAGAACGAAGACCAGGATAGTAATAAAAATTAAAAATCCCCCGAACTTAGCTTTTCTCATCTGGCAACTCCTTTTTTTAAACAATGAAGAAATAATTGTAGATGGTCCCTTATTTTGCGAGGACCGCTTCGGCCTTTGACTTGGCCGGGAAATTTGCTAACTTTCAACGCTAGTTTCGCTAGTTTAGTAAGAAATGATAATTCGACTCACACAATGATAAGAAGTTAAGGCTTTCTTGTCACGACATAAATCTCGAATTACTGTTAATGTCCCCAGGGGATAATCTTTCCATTGAAATTTAGTCACATCTAAAGTTGATTTGGTAGTTACCGCCAGTTCCTGGGTGCCATGGGTAACTTCGGGTAAGTTTAAGGAGCGAAGGATGGCATTAAGCTGATCGATATTTTCGAGAACAAAATATTTTCCGCCCTCGGTTGGCGTAAGAGTGAGCTTTGGTTTCGGGTCAAAAAAAGTGTAACTGCGATAACGGATGAAATCAGATTTCCATTCCCGAGTTTCATAATTAAGAACCAGAGTTTTAGGAGGAAACAGGTAATTTTTTAATTGCCGAAGGTTATAGTGACCTGCCGGATATCTATCAACGATAATCGAGCCCGCAACCGCTAAGACAACAAGGAAAAGCGGTGTTAGAATGGATTTGCCTTTTTGACTTATAAGATTTCTTGCGGCCCAAAAAAGAAAGAGTCCTCCTAAAATGAGGACAAAACGACTTAAAGTTAGAAATTCCAGAACTTGATTCATTGTCCTCCCTTACCCTTTTTGTCGAAGGAAGCACCTATTACTTGTTTGATTTTATCTAAAAAATAGATTTTGTGTAAAGTTTTTTATAAGAAAGCAGATTATTTATTAGCTAGAGCCAACAATCCCAGTAGCCAACCCTGCGCCTTTCTCTGGAAGAGGAATGGTTCACTATTAGCGAGAATTTCAAGCTTGTCGAGCAAAAATCTCCGAAATAGTAAAGGAACTAAGATGTTCAGAGAAAAAGAAAAAAATGAGGGAGAAAGCAAAAGCCCGTGTAATAAAAATAGGTTAGTTTTTCCTTTGCTTTGGGCTTCATTCGTTTAAAAATAATGAGCTGACAAGGAGGTTAGTGATAAAACTGAGAAAAGCAGCCTTGATTAGCTTGATCTTTTTCCTGACCGTTAACTTATTTCCCCAAAGTGAGACAAAGATCCTGTCAACTCTTCTGCCCCTGGATTTGCTGCGCGCGATTGTCAACGAAGCATCTGGTGACCTGGCGTTACAGAACGAGATATTTCTTACCGGTGTTAATCGCAATCGTCCCCCGGAAGAGTACTAGCAGGGTTATTTTGAGACAGAACTTATTGTCACTAAACTTAAAGAATAGGGGGTGGATGAAGTGGAAGTGGTTGAGTTTTTTTCTTCGCTTTTCGGGCGGGCGGATAAGACCTGGGATGCTGAGTCGGCCGAGTATGAGCCCGTAAGTCTAAAAAATGTAGTAAACTACCTGCGGGTGCTCGAAGAACTAGGTTTTGTTAGGTTGGTGCGGCAGTAGAGTTTTGTCTTAGCCATTATGATTGGTTAGGCGATTGCAGTTATTTGAAGTTAATTATCAAGCCAATTTCAGTGAGTGATGGAAGACATCGATTTTTTTCAATCCTGACGATTCAATTATAATTTAGAAAATTCTATATTTAGTTAACTGCTTGGTCGGAATTTATTTGCGATTAAGAGGGATTGTATGTTTAATCCGTGATTAATTTTTTAATGGTTTGGGCGTTGTAGACAGCAAAAGCTTTATAGTCATTGTTGAAATAAACATAGGTTTCCTCGGCTTGGGCTTTTTTTATTTCCTCGGCCCATTGTCTCAGTTCTTCTTCGGGGTAACTATAACGATAACCACCGGTTAAACCGTGAAAGCGAAAATAAGATGCCCTGGCTGTCACCAGGGAAGTAGGGGGAACTTTTTTCGAGGAGACATTGCAGAAGGCTACCTGATGGAGCTGGAGGCGCTGATAGACTTCCGGGGTATACCAGCTCTGATGGCGAAATTCAATTACATTCTGGAACTGAGAAGAGAGGGTATCTAGGAAGTTATCCAGAAGCTCCAGGTCGATGGCCAACGATGGCGGTAGTTGGAAGAGGATACAGCCCAGTTTATCCTTGAGATTGGCGGCCAAGATGTAGAAATAGCGCACATCGTGGGCCACATCTTTGAGTTTCTTAAGATGAGTGATCCGGCGATTAGCCTTGAGTGTGAATTTAAAGTTTGGAGGAGTTTTGGCCAGCCAGCCCCGGAGAGTGGCCGGTTGAGGAAAACGGTAAAAGGTCATATTGATTTCGACTGTAGTGAAATGCTGGGCGAAATAGGGTAGCCAATTCCGGGAGGGTAGCTCTGGGGGATAAAAACGTCCTCTC
The DNA here is from genome assembly GCA_011042725.1 of Candidatus Aminicenantota bacterium. Classification (GTDB taxonomy): domain Bacteria; phylum Acidobacteriota; class Aminicenantia; order Aminicenantales; family Aminicenantaceae; genus JdFR-80. The sequence continues at coordinate 3,009 of DQWD01000353.1, forward strand.
CAGCCTGAATAACTCCA
>DQWD01000354.1 GCA_011042725.1 Candidatus Aminicenantota bacterium
CTTCAATCTTCCATCCTCATGAAGAAGTGATTGTCACCGCGACGATGACGCGCAAGGCAGTTAAAGATTGCGCTGCTTCTGTCACTGTGGTTACTCCCACTGAGGTTCAAGCCATCCCCGCCAGTAATGCCTTGAACCTTCTTAATTATTTTCCAGGTATATTTGTTCGTCGGACTGGTGATTTGGGCCGGGCCGATGTTGACATTCGTGGTTTAGGTGATCGAGGAAGAAGGGTGGCCATCCTGGTTGATGGACGTCCAGAAAAGATGGGTCTTTTTGGATGTATAATAACTCACGCCTTTCCTCTAGATAACGTGGAAAGAGTGGAAGTGGTGAAAGGCCCAGCTTCGGTTCTTTATGGATCAGAAGCCCTCGGAGGAGTGATTAACATCATTACCCATCGACCTTCTCTGGGGTTTGAAACAGAATTTCTGGGTACATATGGAAGCTTTAACACCCACCAACTAAACCTCCGCCACGGAGGTGGATTTTCTCGCTGGGGTTATTACTTAACTTTCGACCACCGAACAAGTGAGGGACACCGACCTAATTCCCAATACTGGGGAAATGCTGTTACTGGAAAATTTTTCTTTAATCTCTCTACCAAGAGCAAACTTATTTTGAACACTAAATACTTCGTGGGGAAGAAGTACGAAGCCGGCCCCCTCGATTTTCCCCTGGAAAACTTCTGGAACGACTACCAACGAGGTGCCTTGGATTTAAGCTGGCACCAACAAGACCAAAACTCAGACTTCCTCCTGATGATTTATCGTAATTTCGGTCATCACCGTTTTTCTGATGGCTGGCATTCCCGGGATTTTGTTGACGGCGGACTCCTTCGTTATACCTTAAGAGTTAACCATCATGAATTAACGGCGGGAGCTGAGTTTAGAAGACTGTCTGGAAAAAGTTATAACTGGCCTCAGGGAGAATGGCACAAATCAGAAGGAGCGGCTTTCCTCCAGGACGAGCTAGTCATCCAAGAAAAATTAATCCTCTCGGCAGGCCTTCGTTTACATCGGGATTCACTGTTTGGCCTTGAAATTTGTCCTCGAGGAGGAGCCGTCTGGCAGATCAATCCTAGATTCATCTTAAAGGGAATAATCAGTAAAGGCTTCCGTTCTCCTCAACTCAATGAACTTTTCATGTTTCCTCCCGCCAACCCGGATCTCAAGCCCGAAAGAGTATGGAATTATGAGGGCGGAGTAGAACTTAGATTGGATGATAAAACCTGGATCACCGGAACAATTTTCCGGATGAAAGGCAGCAACTTAATTGAGAACGGGCCAAATCCTTCCCCTCCTCCCGCTTTCCTTTTCCAGAACGTGGGAAAATTTAATTTTCATGGGGCCGAATTCAGCTTCCAGCGTCGGATAAATTTTCTACTCGGCCGTCTTGATTATACCTTTCTTGATTCAGGTCATTTAACCCAAGGAAGACCTCGTCACAAAGTGGACTTTTCTTTAGGATATCTGAAAGGAAAGATAAAAAATTTTCTAACTGGACAATATGTCACTTGTTATTTTGCTGGTAATAATGAAACTAAGCCTCTCCCCTCTTATTTTCTGCTCAACAATCGGTGGCGATGGCAAGTAAGCAATTATGTCGAAATTATTGTTGATGTTCAGAATATCCTCAATACTGATTACCAGATTTTCGTCAGCCTGCCAGGTATTGGAACTGGCCCTTATCCCATGCCTCGTCGAAGTTTTCAGCTTAGTCTAAGGATAACTCAATGAATAATCGACCTTGGATGATCATTCTGGGGAGTTTTTTCTTGGTGTTAGCTCTGACTATTCCCATCCTCTTCCATTCCCTAGGCTTAGGGAGCTCATTTCTTCCGATGTTTTATCCCCTCGTCTTGAGTGGCTTCCTTCTCCCCTTGCCAATAGCCATGGCCGTAGGCGTTTTAGGGCCCCTTTTATCGAGCCTATTGACCGGAATGCCACCTTTTTATCCCCCTGTCGCCCCAGTAATGATGGTTGAAGGGCTCATCTTGAGCAGCGGTCCTTTCCTTCTTTACCAGCGCTGGCATCAAAAAAGCCGGCTTTCTTTAGTTATAACCCTAGTTCTTGATCGAGCCCTTCTCCTGGGGCTAGCTTGGTTACTTTCCGGTTGGCTTAAGCTCCCTCGGGCCTTTATTAGCATCTCCTCTGTGGTCAGAGGCCTTCCGGGGATCCTGGTCATGGTGATTGTTATTCCTCCTCTCATCAAGCAGTTAGAACAGCAAATAAAAATGCATCTATCGACTACGTCTGATTGGTAAAAAAGACAATTGAGGAAGGGAAAAGGTTAATCCTTGCTCTCTGAGAAACTATGAAGAAGACGATAAACCAAAGTCAATTTATTATTATTTTATCTTGGGTAAAAAGAATTATTCCCCTCTCACGGAGAACTAACCATGAATAAGAGAGAATTTTTCGACTGTTTAGCTGAGGAATGGGAAGCCAAGTATTCTTCTTCTGAAGAAAATAACCGACTAAGCAATTTGGTCAAACTTTTACCTCTCCAAAAAGGGATGAGTGTTCTTGACATGGGATGTGGTTCAGGGCATCTTATTCCTCATATTCAAAAAAAAATAGGCCCTCAAGGATTGCTCGTGGGGGCTGATTTTTCACAAAAAATGATCGTCATTGGCCGAAGCAAATTCCCCTCTGCCGACGTTCACCTTGTTCAGACTGATGCTCATCAAGCAGGAATACAAAGCGAACTATTTGATCTTGTTCTTTGCGTGGCTTTATTTCCCCATTTAGATCAGAAATTAAGCGCCTTGCGGGAATTTAATCGCCTTCTTAAACCCCAAGGACAATTAATCATTGCCCATTCTTCAGGACGAGAAATGATAAATAGTTTTCACTCTCAAATGGATGGCGTAATCAACCATGATTTTATCCCTGAGGAAAAGGAGATGAGAAGACTCTTGGCTTCAGCGGAATTTGAAATCACTGATTTCATTGACCAACCTTCCTTGTATCTGGTTAAAGCTCAGGCGATAAAA
>DQWD01000342.1 GCA_011042725.1 Candidatus Aminicenantota bacterium
AAATTCTTACTTGGCTTATGGATGAAATAATTTGAGATTTACTCTGGCGAGCGGCGTCATCATCACCAGGTTGAATAGTCCAGTCATCATTCAACCAATCCGTAAAGCCATCCAGGAAGCCATCATTATCAAAATCCCCATTATACTGAAATTGAATACTTTCAATATTTTGAGCCAAGGCATAATGCACAATTCCACCCTGCTCGCCAATGGTAGTCAGGTAAAGAGTGTTGGGAATGCCCAGGTATCCATGTTCAGCATCTAAGTAAGAAATGGAGGGATAATCTCCTGGTGATCCGGTGGTGTCCAGCCAGTATTGCTTGATTTGACCAAAGGTCATAATTGCGTCATCCCAACAGTCGGCTCCACAACCAGTATCCACCAGCCCTCCCGGCGGGTTCAATTCCGATTGCCCCGGTTGCATATTTACGTGTTCTTCGCCTTCATCACAACCATGAACTGAATTATGAGAGAGATAGCGAAAAGCAAAACAGCCCGGGCAAGTGGTGGATAAGATAAGCACCACCCGGTTCTCATAAAAATCAGGACACTCATAAGGAGCATTTTGCAATTCCCACTCATAAAGAAAGGCTGTAGCCGCGCCGCCACCATGCCCTCCTTGATATTGGCGAATACGAAGAGCTAAAGGATTATCGAAATTGCCCATAACTTTTATCGAATCAGCCGCTTCGTCTCCCGGGCTGAAGCTATCGTACCCTTCTAAAAAATAGCCCGAAACTTCGGGAATCAGGCCCACGCCTGCTGAGCGAACATCGCGGGAAATAAAAAACATCGCTGTGCGCACATCATGTTGCAGCTCAGCTATTCGTTGTTGGTCAACAGCAATGCGATGACTGCGTATATAAATAGCCAATGTTCCTAGCACCACCACTAACATAACCACACTAGCCACCAAAAGTTCAGCCAGAGTAAAACCCTTCCTCCAAGATAATCTAAAGTAGTGAGGATTCATTTTTTTTCTCTCTAGCGCGCCAAAATAGTGCGGATGTCAGCCATCACCCGGTGCTGAACCGGATTGGCTAAGAGTTCACCCTGGTCAACGTCAACCTGGGCCGGGCCAAATACCAGGACCCTTATTTCGGTGTAAGAAACTTGAGGATTAAGCACCGTTAGCCGCCGGTAATCGTAAGTCCCATCGCTATTGACATCAATTTGCTCATCTAAATCGTTGCCACTTAAACTTGAGAGCTCAGTACCGGTTAGATTGCGGAGGAATTCTATTTGTTGCTGAGCTAAGAAAGTGGCATTGGCTATCCGATCAGCCCGGGAATTCATCAAAATCCCAAAGGTGAAAAGTTGAGCCAAACCTAAAACAGCAATAGCCACGAGGGCAATTCCTACTAAAGCCTCAATTAAAGTCATTCCTTTTTCTTTCGGCCGGATAAAGACAGCTTTAAAATTTAATTGGCCGATTTTCTTTATCCTTTCTTTCCAAGCTTGAATCATGGTTAGCTCTCATCTTTTTGATAGCGAATCGATCCCCCCTGGTAAATCCAGATTCGCCTCAAATCTGGCTGCCCGGCTCGGGCTAAACGTTCACTCTGGAAGATTAGATTATTCTTCTGGGGATCATAATTAAGCACGATCCCCAGAGGAGAAAATTCAATCCATTGACTCGGAAGATTAATGGTTACATTAAATTTATTAGGAATGCTTTGGGGAACTTCCCCGCTCACCTCTTGCCAGGTATCAGGAAGGGCTTCTACTTCAACCCGGTAAAACCATCGTCCATTTTGCTCGAAAAAACGCACCCGGTGGTCGAGCTTAGTTTTAACAGCTCGAAACTTTGTCCTTTCAAGTGTAGACAAAACTTTCCTGGCTTCGCTTTCCAAGCTCCTGGTCTCTAGAGAATTAAGAATTAAGGGATAAAAAGCTAAGCTTGCGATCCCCAAAATAGCCACTACCACCAAGGCTTCAATAAGCGTAAACCCCCTGTTTTTTGCCTTTTTTAGGGGTGAAAAAGCCACTTCAGCCATTAACTCTCCTCGCCTAGAAAATTGACCATCTTTAACCCCATTTTAAGCGGGAAAATACTTCCCTCGCCTTAATTCACTCCTCATTGCCTCTTTTTATGACCAACCCCATTAAAACCTAATTATAATTTAATAATAACAACTTTTTTCCCACTGTCCAAGCTTAAATTTAAAATTCTCCACTTTTTCCTTCTAACTTAGATATAAAATATAAGGATTATCCAGTATAGTCAATCATCTTTGACGATGATATCCCGGGTCAAAATATAACCGTCTTTTCCCTCGTTTAAGAGGAGGGAAACTCATCTTAAAAGGCTAATCTTCGATCAAATCTCAAATTGCCGTATAATCTAAGTAAAAATTGGTTCACAAATTCAATCTGGCCGGTCCCTGTCTTCTCCTTTCTATTCCACTTTTCCTTTAAATGGCTCCAATCCATCTTTAATTTTCCAGGGATAAGAAATTCGGCCCTCATCCCGATTTTGCTGAGGTCGAGTTGAATTTTAAGGCACTCTGTGGTATTCAATGGAACAATGGAAGAGAAAACAAATATCTGGAAATATGTAATTTTTTTTATCTTCTTCTTTTTCTGCTGCCTCTCCTTGACGGTTAATATTTCGTCTCTTCAAAAGAATTTTCTTTTTGCTGATGAAGCCATCTACTTGGCCATGACGCAGAGCATTGCTCATGACTACGACATTGAATATACCCGCCGAGACTTAAATCGTTACTATCAACATTTTGATGCCGGCCCCCTGGGAATTTTCCTGAAAAAAGGCAAAAACAACAAAATCTATTACGCCAAATCTTTTGTTTATCCCCTTCTTGCTTCACCTTATGTTCGTTGGTTAGGAACCAATGGATTCCTCGTATTTCATGCTCTTCTGCTTCTCCTCTTACTCCTGATGGGTTTTTTCTATCTTGGCTTTGACCTCTCGCCCTCGCTCTCTCTTGCCTGGATACTAAGTTTTGTTTTTGGCTCGGTGGCTTGGATTTATTTC
>DQWD01000339.1 GCA_011042725.1 Candidatus Aminicenantota bacterium
ATTGATTGAAAAGCGGGCAGGATGAATAACTAAGAAAAAAACCTTCACAATCAAGGTAGATTGGGGTTGTAGCCTTTCAACTGGAAGGCCAGTTTTTTCCTGGTTTTAAGAAAAAAATCGTAGTAGGTGGAGGTGCGAAAATCGGGATAAGTCCACTCTAGAACCCGGATACCTTGGCGAGAGAAAAGTATCTCCAGATGGGCATAGACCCCATTAACAAGAGGAATTCGATGGGCAAAATTTTTCATCGTGGCCATAATTAAGGCCGCGGGAGTTACATAACCGGGATCCAAGTTAACTATTCGGTGGGAAGAGCCAAATTCTTTCTTTATTTGCTCCTCAAGTTGGTTGGTGGTTAACTTAATAGAGCTAATTGCCTCGGGTAAAATTAAAGGTTCAAAACTCAAAAAGTATCTTTTTAATCCTGGACCCATTTGTCGCTCATAATAATCAGTCCAAGTAAAATCGAAAAAGGAGCTTCGCTCCTCGATTGGTCCCCATCTTTCAGCCAAAAGTTTCTCGGCTCGATTAAAAACATCCATCTGATTAGCGATAACTCCACAAATTAGCTTCACGGGACTGAAAGGTTGAGGCTCGGCCATTTTTTTCATTTTACCATAATTACAAAAACATGTTCACGGTCCTCTTTTATCGAGTAAGCATTTCCAAACCTTGAAAGCCTCTTAAATGGCCTTTAGCATGAATTATAAATATTGAATGAGCAGAAAGAAATGAAAACCAACAATTTATTTCTTCTTCTTTTCTTGATGCTGGGAAAAATGGTGACCGGCACTATAATCGCCGGTTGTCTTGCCTATGATCCAGGCCAAAATAAGGTGCCAGTCACCATTTTTCCAGCACGGTTTTGGAAACACTTCCCTTAATCGATCACTAATCAAAAGATTAGATTGGGCGTTACACAAGCTCACCTCCGGGACTATTGATGACAAGGCTCCTATTCTGGGCGCGAAATTTTGGATTTTAGAGCAATTTAGTGGTAGTGCTTCGTAATTAACTACTTTTTTTTCAACCAGTTAGCTCGATCTTACCCTATCTTTAATGAACTTGACCCATTACCAGATTTCACTTATAATCAGAAAATTATGAAATGGGTTTACATAGAAGATATCAGCACCTATGATGGTCAAGACGTTGAAATCAGAGGATGGGTTTATAATAAGCGCTCCAGTGGCAAAGTTCGCTTTCTCCTAGTCAGAGACGGTACCGGAATTATTCAAACGACCATTTTTAGTGAGAAAAAAAACCACCCCCTCTTTGCCCAATTCGATCAACTCACCCAGGAATCATCCCTTATCCTTAGAGGAACAGTCCGCCAAGAACCTCGAGCTCCCGGAGGTTATGAGATCAACGTTAAAGAAATCGATATTATCCAAATTGCTGAAGATTATCCCATCACGCCCAAAGAACATAGTGTGCCCTTCCTAATGAAGCACCGTCATCTCTGGCTTCGCTCCCGCAAGCAGCATGCGATCTTGCAAGTCAGAACCGAGATTGTTCGAGCTATTCGTGATTTTTTCGATGGTCGTGGTTTTCGCTTGATGGATACTCCCATCCTAACTCCAAGCGCTTGTGAGGGCACCACTACCCTATTCGAAACTCAATACTTTGACCAAAAAGCCTACCTAAGTCAAAGCGGGCAGCTCTACAACGAAGCGACCGCCATGGCTTTTGGTAAAGTTTATTGCTTCGGCCCCACATTTAGAGCCGAAAAATCAAAAACCAGGCGACATCTGATTGAATTCTGGATGGTGGAACCAGAAGTCGCCTTTGCTGTCCTGGATGATATTGTCGTCCTTGGAGAAGAACTAATATTATTTATCATCGAGCGAGTTTTAGAGAGACGGCGTCAAGAATTGGAAATTTTAGAAAGAGATACCAAGCCTCTAGAAAGAATCACTCGCCCCTTTCCCCGCTTGAAATACGATGACGCCATCCAAAAATTAAAAAACCATGGCTCCTCTATCGAGTGGGGTGACGATTTCGGTGCCCCTGAAGAAACTCTGTTATCTAAAATTTACGACAGTCCTGTCTGTGTCACCCATTTTCCGGCCAAAATTAAAGCCTTCTATATGCAACCAGACGAAGACAATCCGGAAGTAGTTTTGGGAGTTGACATTCTTGCTTCCGAAGGCTATGGAGAAATAATAGGTGGAGGTCAACGTATCCACGACCCGGAACTACTGGAAAGAAAAATAAAAGAGTTTGACCTCCCCCGGGAAGCTTATGAATGGTACCTCGACCTGCGCAAATATGGGAGTGTTCCTCATTCAGGATTTGGCTTGGGCCTGGAAAGAACTGTAGCTTGGATCTGTAAATTGCCCCACATCCGCCAAACGATTCCTTTTCCCCGTCTCCTCTACCGCATCTATCCTTAAATTGACCACCTGGGGATATCTAGCCTAGCCACCAATGTCAAAACTATAAAAAAATGAAGAAAAAAGTATATCTTCTGAGCCTAGGATGCGCCAAAAACTTGGTCGATAGCGAAGTTATGCTCGGGTACCTCCTCCAGGCGGGATACCACTTTGTCGATAAAATCGAAGAGGCGGACATAATCATCATCAATACCTGTGGTTTTATCGAGCCAGCCCGCCAAGAAGCTCGCCAGGCTATTAACGAAGCATTGGCCCTCAAACACCAAAAACCAGCAATTAAAATAGTGGTTATTGGTTGTTATGTTGAACGCTCTCGAGAAGAACTCGCCAAAGAATTCCCCTCCATTTCCGTCCTCTCAGGAGTCAAAGATTTTCCCCACATTGTTAATCTGATTGAGGGGAAAAAATTTACTCCTTCTTCCCAAACCTTTCTCTATTCCCACACCACCCCCCGCGCCCTAGCCACCCCACCAGTTTGGGCGTACATTAAGATTTCCGAAGGTTGCTCTCACCAATGCGGATTTTGCACCATTCCTCTCATTAAAGGACCTTATCGTTCCCGGCCTTTGGAGTCCATCATAAATGAAATTCAA
>DQWD01000083.1 GCA_011042725.1 Candidatus Aminicenantota bacterium
ATAGGGGCGCGATAGGTGAAATGAGATATCTTAAGGCCAAAGACTCATTATTGTTGGTAAAGAAGAGATGGCTTGTTTTATCCAGACGAGGATGTTTCCTGGAAAAAGCCCTAATTGCAACACACCATATAAACAGAGAAAAAGCACTAAATAGAGCGGCGGATTGTCGGCATTGATGATCACTGAAGTCGTGGGTTCTTTCATGTACATGTAAACCACAACGCGGAGGTAATAATAAACAGAGACCAAACTGGCCAACACAGCAATAATTACTAGGGGAGTTAGACCTTTGTCAACGGCCGAGGAAAACACATAGAATTTAGCTAGAAATCCTCCTGTTGGGGGAAATCCAGCTAAAGAGACTAAAAAGATAGTCATCATGGCCCCAATCCAAGGAAACCGGAAGCCAATTCCTCGAAAATCATCTAATTCTAAGTATTCATGGGATTCTCGGCTTAAAGCGATGACTGCCGAAAAGGCGCCGATATTCATAAAGAGATAGACGCTTAGATAAAATAGAAGGCTTGAATAATCTTCAGCCAGAATAGCTACTAGCAAGTAACCGGCATGAGCTATACTCGAGTAGGCCAGCAGTCTTTTTATATTAGTTTGCCTAAGAGCTACCAAGTTGGCCACCACCATGGTTGCCGCGGCTAAAACCCAGATGCTCCAGAATAAAGTGGTCCGATTAAAAGCGGCTGGCCAAAAAAGGTGGAAAACTCGGATTAAAACAGCAAAACCAACAGCTTTGGGGCCAATGGAAAAGAAGGCGGCTATTGGTGTTGGTGAACCTTCGTAAACATCCGGAGTCCACATATGGAAGGGAACGAGGGCGATTTTGAAGCCAAAGCCAACAACGAGTAATCCCAGGCCTACTAAACCCAAGCTGAGGGCGGAAGATTCTCTTTGGAAGCCTAAAATAATACCGGGAATTTGGGTAGTTCGGCCAAATCCGTAGAGAAAAGCAATCCCAAGAATTAGGAGCGCGGAAGCGAAGCTTCCCAGGAGAAAGTATTTAGCCGCTGCTTCAGAGGATTTTTGGTCTTTGGTTTTTATTCCTGCTAAGGCGTAGCTGGAAGTAGAAAGCACTTCCAATCCTAAAAAGATGACAATCAAATCATAGGAGGAAACCATAATCAACAAGCCCGACAGAGCAAAAAGGAGAAGTCCATAATATTCTCCGTAATTCATGTCCTGAAATTGAATGTATTTAAGAGAGATTAAAACCACCAGAGCAGTAGCGATAAGAAAAATAAAAGAGAAGACTACAGTCAGGTTGTCAGTAATTAAATATCCCTGGAAAGCCGAAAGTTTTTGGTTCCACAATCTAGAATTAAATACTCCACAGACGATGAGAGCTGCTAAACTTAGGTATCCAAGATAATTTCTGTTGGGTCGTCGCCACAATACTTCGAGAAGAATCACGATGAGAGCTGTTGCGACAATAATTATCAGCGGGAGAAGGGCTTGGAAGGCCGTCATAACTTATTTTCCTCCTTGTTTTCCTCTGGCCATTCTGCAGAAGGGGAAAGTTTAAATATTTTCGGGGAGGAAGAGTCATCAATTCCTGCCTTGGGGGGAAAGTAACCTTCATGGGTTTTGATTTGATGAAGAAGGGCCTCTACCGAGGGTTTCATCTTGGACAAGAAAGGCCGAGGGTAGATCCCCATCCAAACTATCATGATAATGATGGGCGATAGGTAGATTATTTCCCTTAGATTAAGGTCTTTAAAACTGCGGATTTTTTCGTTGGTTATCGGACCGTGCATAACTCGTTGAAACATCCAGAGAAGATAAGCCGCGGCCAAGATAACCGTGCTGATAGCGAGAATAGCATAGACTGAGTTTGACTGAAAGACACCGAAAAGACAAAGAATTTCTCCAATAAAGCCATTAAGGCCCGGCAATCCAACCGACGAAAGAAGACAAATCAAGAAGAAAGTAGAAAAAATGGGCATTTGGCGGCTTACCCCGCCGTAATCCTTGATGAGGCGAGTGTGAGATCGTTCATAAAGGATTCCCACACATAAAAACAGTGCCCCAGTGCTTAAACCGTGATTTAACATCTGGTAGATGGCCCCTTCGATAGCTGTTTGGTTTAAAGCAAAAACAGCCAGCATGATGAGCCCCATGTGACTGACGCTGGAGTAGGCGACTAAGGATTTGATGTCTTTCTGAATGAGGGCCATCAAACCTCCATAGATGATGCCAATTATAGCTAGGATCGAAAGGAGAGGAATAAGCTTAAAGAGGGCGTTGGGGAAAAGAGGCAAAGCAAAGCGGAGAAATCCATAGGTTCCCATTTTTAATAGTACTGCGGCCAGGATTACAGATCCGGCGGTAGGAGCTTCAACATGAGCATCGGGAAGCCAAGTGTGGAAGGGAAACATGGGAACTTTAATAGCAAAAGCTAAAGCAAAAGCTAGAAATAACCACAGTTGAAGTTGGGGATTGAGGATCATTTTGTACATATCAAATATTTCGAAAGAAGGAATCCCGGTGGCTTTTAAATGGAGAGAGTAAAGCATGAAAATAGCCACTAGCATTAACAAACTACCGAACATGGTAAAAATGACAAATTTAATGGTCGCATAAATCCTTCTTGGTCCTCCCCAGACCCCAATGAGAAAATACATGGGAATAAGCATAGCTTCCCAAAAAACATAAAAAAGAAATAGATTTAGGGAAACAAAGACTCCGATTATACCCGTCTCCAAAAGGAGAAGAAAGAAAAGGTATTCCTTTTGTTTCTGGGTAATATAGTTCCAAGAGGAGATAATGGCGATGGGTATCAGGAAGGTAGTTAATATAACAAGAAAAAGACTGATGCCATCGACGCCAAGATGATAAAAAATCCCTTTTCCTAACCAAGGGCTTTTTTCGACAAATTGAGGAAGAGCCGAAGCTTCATCAAATCGAAAATAAAGCACTAAGGAAAAGAAAAAATTAAGAAGGGAAGCAATTAGGGCGATTGTA
>DQWD01000151.1 GCA_011042725.1 Candidatus Aminicenantota bacterium
AAAAAGCCAGAAAGCATTCCCATTCTAAAGGCTAGCTCAAAAATATCGTCACCATGAAGAAGTAAAATCATAATCAAGCTGACTCTTTATAAGAAAAATCTTTTTCTTTGCTCAAGTTCTTTGCTCAAGAAGAATGAAAGCCCCTGCTTTTTAAGAGCATTTTAGCTGGAATAATTTTTCCGGGATTAGAAAAATCTAATTCTTATCTTTCTGATTCTTTTCTTTCTCCTGCGTTGTTCAATCAACTACGTTGGTCATTTTTCTCCTACTAAATTTAAAGGAGCGAGGAAGCGGAGAGAGGTCAGAAAGGGGGCAGGGCTTCCCCTTTCACATTTGATTAAAAACTCTTTATCCCTTGCCAAACAGGCTAATCTAAGAACACCTTCCCCCACTTGGGGATTTGCCTTATCAAGTAAGATAGTCATCAAGACAGGAGAGGAAAGTCAAATTTCAAACACAGCAAAAATTACTTCCTTCAGTTATTTTTCTCTCACCAAATTCATGACAAATGTGAAAGATGAAGAGCTGGACCCTTATTTTTGCCTAATTTTGCTTTCCTGCCTGACTCACCTCCTGGGTCAGAGCTTTTTCCATGTCCAGTTTAAAGTGAGCCTCTTTTATCTCTCCAATCCCGAAAAGAAAGATGCTTTCTTATCTTCAATTAAAGTTGATAATTACAGTAAATTATGATATTTAAATTAAACTTGCTACTAAAATTTCTTGGAGGTTGAAATCATGAGTATAAAAGTGGGGATTAATGGCTTTGGACGAATAGGACGCAATTTTTTCCGGGCCTCTTTTTCTGACCCCGAAATTGAGATCCTGGCCGTTAACGATATAACCGATGCTAAAACTTTAGCCCATCTTCTTAAGTATGATTCGGTTATGGGTATTTTTGCGGCCGATATTCAAGCCACTGAAGATAGCCTCATCGTTAATGGTCAAAAGATAAAGGTATTAAGTATCAAAGACCCCGCCCAGTTGCCTTGGAAAGACCTGGGTGTTCAAGTAGTCATTGAATCCACCGGGCTCTTCCGCAAACGCCCTGACGCTGAAAAACATATTGACAACGGGCAGGCTCAAAAAGTAATCATCTCCGCTCCGGCTACTGATCCGGATGTAACCTTGGTTTTGGGTGTCAATGAAGAAATTTACGATAAAGATCGCCATCATATTATCTCCAATGCCTCCTGTACCACTAACTGCCTCGCCCCAACCGCAAAAGTCCTCCACCAAAATTTCGGCATTGAAAAGGCATTTATGACCACTGTTCACTCTTACACCAATGATCAGCGGATACTTGACTTGCCCCATAAAGACCTCCGGCGGGCTCGAGCAGCGGCTGTCTCCCAAATCCCCACCACCACCGGCGCAGCCAAGGCAGTCGGAATAGTTATTCCCGAACTCCAAGGAAAAATAGATGGTATTGCCGTTCGGGTCCCTACCCCTAATGTTTCCCTAATTGATCTAGTGGCTCTTGTTAAAAAAGAAGTGACGGTTGAGGAAATAAACCAGACCTTTAAAGAAGCGGCGGCCAAGCAACTGCAAGGAATTCTCGAATATACTGAAGAACCTCTCGTCTCGGTTGACTTTGTAGCCAACCCCCACTCAGCTATTGTTGATGGACTCTTCACTCGAGTCACGGATAAAAATCTAGTCAAAGTCTTAGCTTGGTACGATAACGAGTGGGGTTACTCGTGCCGGCTGAGGGATTTAGCCAAATATATCATGAAATAAGAAAATGAGGAGTTTAAAAGACCTGGATTTAAAAAATAAAACCGTCTTCCTTAGAGTTGACCTTAACGTCCCCTTGGAAAAGGAAACAGGCCGCATCAGAGACGACACAAGAATCCAGGCTGTGCTCCCCACGCTAAACTACTTGATCGACCAGCAGGCAAAAATTGTGGCCGCCTCCCATCTTGGTAGACCCTCAGGAAAATTCAATCCCCAACTTAGCTTAAAACCAGTAGCCAACAGATTAAGAGAGCTTCTAAGCACCAAGGTTATTCTGGCCCCTGATGTCATCGGCAACCAAGTTGAGAAGCTCAAGCGAGAACTAAACCAGGGGGATATTCTTCTTCTAGAAAATCTTCGTTTTTATCCCGGCGAGAAAGCAAATGATCCGACTTTTGCTCAAGCCCTAGCCTCAAATATAGAGGCGTATGTCAACGATGCTTTTGGAGCTTGTCACCGCGCCCATGCTTCTATCGTGGGTTTACCTCAACTGGTCGCCCAAAAAGGCGCCGGGTTCTTGTTGGAAAAAGAAATCAGAAACCTAGAAAAACTCATCCACCAGCCCGAAAAACCATTTGTGGCTATTTTAGGGGGGGCCAAAGTAGCTGATAAAATTCCCATCATTAAAAATCTTCTCACCAAGGCCTCCGCCATGCTTATTGGAGGAGGCATGGCTTATACTTTTTTCTTAGCTCTCGGGCATGAGGTGGGAAGCTCATTAGTTGATCAAGAAAGCCTTTCTGTTTGCCGGGAGCTCCTTAATTTTGCCCAGCAAAATAAAGTCGAACTCTTGCTACCTGTCGATCATCTCGTGGCTCCTTCGCTCCAAGATATTCAGGAAATATTGGTGGTGGAAGATTTTCCTTTCCCTCCCCAGATGAGGGGACTAGATATTGGCCCTCAAACTAGAGAGCTTTACGCCCAGAAAATAAAATCCGCCAGAACAATTTTTTGGAATGGGCCCATGGGAGTTTTCGAAGTTCCCGAGTTTGCCCAAGGAACCATGGTGATTGCTCAGGCCATCGCTTCGGCACAAGCATTTTCTGTTATCGGCGGAGGAGACTCGGTGGCCGCCGTTACTCAAGCCGGAGTTACTGGCCAAATCTCCCACATCTCCACCGGAGGGGGAGCCTCTCTTGAATACCTCGCGTATGAAACCCTCCCGGGCCTCGAAGCTTTAAAGGAGAAGTCCAATGAGAAATAGCCTCCCTTTTATAGCCGGCAATTGGAAAATGCATAAA
>DQWD01000200.1 GCA_011042725.1 Candidatus Aminicenantota bacterium
ATTCAATATTTACTGATTTTTGGCCCTCGTTTTTTGTCTTTTACAAATTATGGGGAGATCGAAGTAATTGCTAGCAAAAGAATCAGTTTCATTTTCTAAAAAATGAAAAAATTATCTGTTTCGATTGGTCAACTTTTCGGGGGAAGATTTCTCATTATGGAAAAATTGGGGGAAGGGGAAGTTGGTCAAGTATATAAGGCCTATGATACCCAGGCTCGAGAATACGTGGTTCTTAAATTTCTTCATCCTCGGATTGCTTCCCACCCAAAAAGTATTGATAGTATTTGGGCTGAGCTCAGATTGGTCCGCCGAATGTCTCATCGTAATATCTGCCGGATCTATGATTTAGAAAAAGAGGATGATGTTTATTATATCAAGATGGAATATGTTGAGGGAGAGAATTTAAAAGACTCTCTTGCCCGCTTAGGCCCTTTTACCATAAAAAAGGTTATCTCTCTAGCCAGCCAACTCTGCCTAGGACTTCAGGAAGGACATCGGATAGGTGTGTTTCATCGAGGATTTAAACCCCAGAATATTATTATCGATCGTCAGGGAAACGCCAAGATTATGGACTTTGGTATCAGTTTGGCCAAGAAAAGAAAAAAAGCAGAGTTCAAATTTCGATCAGCTGAATATTCAGCTCCAGAGCAAGTGATGGGCAAAAAAGGTGATCAAAGGTCAGATTTATTTTCGTTGGGAGTTCTTTTATACGAAATGGTCACCGGCAAAAGGCCTTTTCGGAAAATCTCTTCTTTAATTGAGGCTAAGGGTGCCCGGCCTCCAAGTCCTACTCCTCCCTCAGAAGTCAATCCAGCTGTCTCCGACAGACTATCGCGACTTATTCTCTGGCTTCTAGAGTGGGACCCAGCTCGGCGGCCCCAAAATGTAGATGAGGTTCTCCAGGAATTGAAATTTTTTGAGGATGAAATTCACTTAAGTGAAGCTGTTGAGGCTCACGAGCAAAGAAGCATGATTTTTCCTCAATTTGTTCAATCAAAATGGCAAAGGTCGGTGAGGGTTTTAAAGGAGAGAAAGATCATTCACACTTTGGTAGTGTTTATTGGCGGTGGAGCAGTGCTTTGGGAATTTGTCCATTGGATTTTAATTGATCATTATCATTTTCCAGAAGGAACTTTGGATATTACTCTCGTGTCAATAGGGGGGGCTTTAATAGTGGCTCTTATTTGGCAGTGGTTCAAGGGAATCCGTAGTCCTCGAAAAATTAAAGTGGAATTTTTTCTAATTCCCGCGATAGTTATGGTTAGCCTTTATTTTGACCTGTTGATTTTCTCTAATTTAACTAGTTATCACCTGGAAGAATCTAAGCCTATTCAACTTTCATCTTTTCCTACGGAGTGGAAAAATTCGATTGCTGTCATGCCTATCAAGGATCTTAGTTTAAAAAAGAATCAGGGAATTTTTTGTGAAGGGATTCTCGATGGAGTAATTACGAAACTACGGGTTCAGTTTCCGGAGTTAAAAGTGCTCTCTAAGCAAGCAGTGATGAAGTATCAACAGTCTGATTATGATATTGAAGAAGTAGGCCGCGAGCTTAAGGCCGGCCTTATTTTGGAGACAGGCTTATTGGTGGAGGGAGATAAAATAAGAGTAAATTCACGGTTGATTGATAGTCATGACCAATCAATCATCTGGGCCTATCCTTATGAAGGAAGTTTAGGGAGTATTTTTAAAGTTCAAGACGAAATTGCCCAGGGTATTTCTCAAGAACTTAACCTCCATTTGTTTCAGAAAGGTGCGGAGCTGGCCAAGACCAAAGAAGCAGTCCAAGTTTCAGCTTTCAAAGAATATTTAAATGGTACTCGCCTGATTAAGTTGTATTATCAGACTCGGGAGGAAAATTATTTCCGCATGGCGGTCGAGAATTTTCAGGAGGCAATTCGCCTCGATAAATCATTTGCCTTAGCTTATTGGGGTCTGGGCAATGTGTATGAATGTAGCTTTAATTTAAAGAAAGAAAAAAGTGATTATGATTTGATGCTTCAGTTCTATTTAAAAGCGCACGAAATTGCCCCAGAACTTCCGGAAGCTAATCTTGGCCTGGGCTGGGCATTTTTTTACCAGGGGAAAATTAATCGAGCGTTTCAAAGTTTTGCTCAGGCTCAGAAAATCGATCCAACCAATTTTGACGTCAATTATGATATTGCCTCTTTTCTCCGGTCACTAGGGTTGTATCCTCAGGCCTCAATTTTTTACGAAAGAGCCTTGCTGGTCAACCCAACTTCTGCCGTTACTTATGAGTTAGGGGCCACCTGTTTTATGTATCAAGGAAAATACCCAGAGTCTGAGGGTTATATTCAAAAAGGACTAAAGCTTCAAGCAGATAATTACCGATTTTATATTCTGAGGGCTCGTAATTTTATTCGGCAAAGGAAATACCAAGAGGCGCGGATGATGTTGGAAATAGCCGAACGTCTCCACCCTCAGAGCCTCCATGTTTCGCTGGGACTTGCCTGGCTTTCAGCTTCTTTGGAGGAAAAAGAAAAAGCATTGAAATTAATCAAGACTGCTTCAGTATTGCACGAAGAAGTAGTTAACACTTATGCTCTTTTAGGAATGAAAGACGAAGCTATTCAGGCTATTGAAAAGGGAATATCAAGGGGGATGAAGGAAACTAGCGAAAGTCTTTTTCCTTATCTTTATTTAACGAATAATCCTGAGTTGATAACTTTAAGGGAAGATGACCGGTTCAAAGCCTTATTGAGTGAAGAATATAAGAAACATAAGCAATATCTTCAACTAATTAAGATATTTAATTTTGAAAACTAGGAGGAAAAAATGATTAAGGAAAAGATGGTGGGGCGGCTTGATTCGGCCGCTTTAAAATCTTTAACGGAGAAGGTTCTGGCCGATCAGAAAACTCTCCAGCAATTTTTCCAGGATTCTCTCTTTGAGAAAATGGGAGAGATCATTGGTGAGAAGGCCATCTTTGTTTCTCCAGAA
>DQWD01000305.1 GCA_011042725.1 Candidatus Aminicenantota bacterium
CCCTTCCCGGCGCCGGCGAAACTGCGCCCGATCAATTCGAACCTTTGGACTTTATTCACTGTTAAGATGAGTTTCAAAACTCTAAACGGGCCGTGCTCAATAGGCGCTCGGTGCCCGAGGCGGTCGGGTTCCCTCCAAGGACGGTTCCGGAAGGCTAAATCTCCAATGTTGCTTCAACATTCTCCTCCGCCTTTCGTTCGATTTTGTTTCCTGTCACTTTGGGACAAAGCCAAAAATTTAAAAAAAATTTTTTTGAAACCAACATCTTGACAAACCTGAAAAAACTGTTATTTTACCAATGGGAGTTAAGAATGGAAGAAATAGAAGTATCCAGCTGGTTAACTCTTGATGCCCTAAAAAACGAGGCAGAAATCGAGGAAATCGTCGGTGACCTCCAATCAGGGCATTTCCAATCTGTTTTTTGTGTAATTGAAGATGATTTTCTCGAACTTCTCTACAGTGATTCAGCCTCCAATTATCTCCGCCGCTATGATGATAAAGAAGAATTCCAGCTAGCCATCGAAAAACGTAAAGAAGAATTTGGAGAAGCACTTTATAATGAAGACCGCATCTTCGAGGAATTTAACGAAACCGACGAAGACTACGATTACGACGAAGATTCAGAAAATTATTAGGTAAAAATTATCTTTATTTATCCTGTTTATAACTTCCCTTGCTTTATTCAAAAGATCTTATAAATCATCTTTCCTTAATTTGCCTGTCTAAAAAGCCCAAATGTTCTAAATTTTTCTAGATAAATAGCCAAGGCTAATCCTCAACTTTTTTCTTTAAATCATTAAGAAAATTCAATGCTTCAAGAGGTGTAAGTTGGTTAAGGTCGCAATCATGAAGAAGGCGTTTTAGCTCCTCAAGTTGGGCTTTTTCCTTATCTTCGTGAAAAAGAAAAAGTTGACCGGGGTTGACCGCTTTTCTCTGTCGGTAAGCTAACCAAGGTTGACCTGCTGGATCAAATTCCTTTTTTTCTAAATTAAAGAGAACTTCTTTGGCCCGTTCGATCACTTTCCTTGGTATTCCCGCCAATTTAGCCACATGGAGACCATAGCTCTTATCCGAAGGCCCCGGGGCGATCTTACGGAGAAAAACCACGTCATCTCCTTTATCTTTAACCGAAACGTGATAATTCTTGACTCGCGGCAAAGTTATTCCCAGTTCTGTCAACTCATGATAATGAGTAGCAAATAAAGTTTTTGGTCGTTCTTCAGCTAAATCATGCAGATACTCAGCAACTGCCCAGGCAATACTAAGCCCATCAAAAGTACTGGTTCCCCGTCCAACTTCATCCAGCAGGATTAAACTTCGAGCGGTGGCATTATGCAGAATATTGGCTGTTTCAAGCATTTCCACCATGAACGTTGATTGACCAATACTAAGAAAATCCATGGCCCCAATGCGAGTAAAGATTCGATCTATTACCCCTATTTCAGCCTCTTCGGCAGGAACAAAGGAACCCATCTGAGCGAGAACACAAATCAGAGCAACCTGACGGAGGTAGGTAGATTTTCCTCCCATGTTAGGACCAGTTAAGATAACTAGCTGGTGGTCGTCCCGATCAAGAAAGCAATCGTTGGGAATGAACGGCTCCGCATTTAAAACCTCCACAATAGGATGTCGTCCTTTTTTGATCCAGAGCCGGTCTGAATCATTGACTACCGGCCGGCGGTAGTTCTTTTGGGAAGCACACTCAGCCAGCGAAGCCAGTCCGTCTAAAAGAGCAATTGTTTCTCCGATTTTCTTTAAACGATCCTCAAAGCGGGCAACTTTTTGGCGCAGTTCAAGGAAAAGTTTATACTCTAGCTCCGCTATTTTTTCTTCAGCATGAAGAACTTTAGCTTCATAATCTTTAAGTTCTGAAGTTATAAATCTTTCCGCATTAACCAGGGTCTGTTTGCGAATATAATCAGGAGGGACTAAATGGAGATTGGGCTTAGTAACTTCAATATAATAACCAAAAACTTTATTAAAGCGGACTTTCAAAGAACTAATCTTGGATCTTTCTCTCTCCTTCTTTTCTAACTGACTAATAAATTCCTTTCCCGAGCGGCTGATTTTTCTTAGTTCATCTAACTCGGGGTGATAACCATCTTTGATGATTCCGCCTTCCGTCAAAAGAAAAGCTGGTTCCTCCAGAAGAGCTTCATTAATCAACTGAACTATATCCTGCGCATCATCCCATTTTTCAGCCATTTGGGTAAGAAAAGGAGAAGAAAAAAGAGTTACCGACTCCCTCAGCAAAGGCAAACTCATTAAAGACTTTTTTAAGGCCACCAAATCCCGAGGATGGGCTATTTCAAGTGAAATCCTGGCGGTTAACCTTTCGATATCATGAATTTCTTTTAATTTCTCCCTTAAGTTATAGCGTTCAATGGGACTATTGACCAATTCTTCTACACACTCTAGGCGTTGATTTATTTCCTCTACCTTCATCAACGGGCGAAGCAACCAAGAGCGCAGCAAACGGCCTCCCATTGGCGTTAACGTGAAATCAATGATATCCAGCAGGCTGCCTTTTTTTCCTCCATCCCGTAAATTTCGGACCAGCTCTAAATTTTTAACGGTAGTGGCGTCTAAGACCATAAACTCCCGGCATTGAATCACGGACACACTTTTAACTAGATTTAGGGCATCTTTTCTTAATTCGTTCAAGTAATAAATCAAGGCTCCCGCTACGGCTATAGCCAAAGGCTTATCTTCCAGCCCAAACCCATGTAATGTTGCCCCGCCAAAATGTTCGAGTAAGCAGTTCCGAGCGTGGGCTGCTTCAAATATCCAGTCTTCTAAAGCTGTCACCAAGGGAGGGGCACCTTCAATCTCATTAATTATTCCTTCAGCATCTGTTTGGTTGCTTTGGGGAAAAACTGCCTCTCTTGGAGACAATTTAAAAAATTCATCCTTCAAACTCTTAAGGTCACTGTTGGTTTCCTC
>DQWD01000082.1 GCA_011042725.1 Candidatus Aminicenantota bacterium
GAGGCCCGCTATTATGAAAAAAGACGCCTGGCGGCGCAAAAAAACACCCTTCTCCCTTATCCTGATTTTGACGAGAAACTGGAAGCCTTGCTACCAGTGGTTCAAGGGCAATTACCAGTCATGATTTCAGTTTATGCTGAAAACGATATTAAACAAGTTATTAAGCTCGTCAAGGAGGAAAAGCTCAAAGCTATTCTTTTTGGAGTTCACGACGGGTGGAAAGTGGCTAATGAGATTGCCCAGGCAGGCTTGCCTGTTGTCCTTGACTCCCTTTACAACATGCCCGTGCGGTGGGAAGATGGTTATGATGCTCTTTATCGTAATCCGGCCGCTTTAGTTAAAGCTGGAGTTAAGATTGCCTTTTCCTCTCAAAGTGCTAGCGTGGCTAAAGATTTGCCCTGGCATGCCGCCAAAGCCGTGGCCTTTGGCCTGGAGGCGGAAGAAGCACTTAAAGCCGTGACCATTAATCCAGCCGAGATATTTGGTGTGGCTGACCAGATGGGGAGTTTAGAAAAAGGAAAATTAGCCAATATCGTTCTTACTGATGGAGATATCCTGGAAATAAAACGGCATGTCAAGCATCTCTTTATCGAGGGCCAAGAAATCGATCTTTCCAACTACTACACTGAACTTCTTCATAAATTTGAAAAAAGATTGAATGAAAACAAGTAAACGAAGACGTTTTTTTCTTGGCTTGAAGACGTTTTTTTCTTGGATGAGGCTTAATTAGGCCAAGTTACCTGAAGATGGACGAAGCTAAGGAGTGGATAATCGAGTAGAAATTAGGTTGGCGGGGTTGGCAAAGTTTGTCAAGGAAATAATTAAGGATTAAAAGTAGATAAAAAAAAGCTTGATAAATAGAAATTACTTAGAAAAATATAAATTGGAAATACATCCTAAAAATAAAAGGGAGGCTTTTTTTTAAGAAACGGATAGAACCTACTCGATTTTTCAAGTGTGAAATTTGGATCGGTTAAGATCAGGATTTAAAGAGAAATATTGGCCATGAAATTAAGATCGTAAAGAATTACAAAATAAAGTTGGCAGTCATTTTAATGACGATAGAAAAAGAATAAAAATTATGGGGAGGGAGGTTTTATGAAGTTAAAAGCTTTTTGGCAGGTAAAGTTTTTTCTTTTATTTGTCCTTTGCCTGGTTTTTTCTGCTGGTTTCTTTCTCCAAAGTTCGTTACCTGATTATGATTTATTAATCACCAAGGCGACCGTTGTTGACGGTACTTTGCAGCCACCTTATCAGGCAGATGTAGCGGTTAAAGGTGATTTGATCGTCGAAGTGGCCAAGAAGATCAAAGGTACAGCCAAAAGAACCATAAATGCCCGAGGCCTTTATTTGACTCCTGGTTTTATCGATCTTCATACCCATGTTGATCGAGGAATGTATTTTCCCGAAAACAGAGCTTGTCTTAACTACCTGAAGCAAGGAGTAACCACCGTTGTTGTCGGGCAATGTGGTTCCAGTGCCTGGCCGATTTTTGAAAAAGCCGAAGATCAAATTAAACGGTGGCGGGAAGAGGGGATTGGCCCTAATGCTGCTCTCCTAATTGGCCACGGCACGGTGCGCCGGTTAGTCATGGGCGATGAGAATCGAGCTCCAACGCCCGTAGAATTGGAAAGAATGAAGGAGCTGGTCAGAGAAGCCATGGAGCAAGGAGCTTATGGGATGTCCACCGGCCTTATTTACCTTCCCGGGCGTTACGCTAAAACCGATGAGGTCATTGAGCTGGCCAAGGTGGTGGCTTCCTATGGGGGAATATATCACACCCATATCCGTAATGAGCGAGATCAACTCCTGGAAGCAGTCAAAGAAGCCATCGAGATTGCCGAAAAAGCAGGTGTTCAAACTCACATTTCTCATTTTAAGGTTATGGGACGGAAAAACTGGGGCCTTGTCCGGCAGGCATGTGAGTTGATTGAAAAAGCTAGAGCGCGGGACCTTGAGATTACTGCCGACCAATATCCCTTTCGGTTCTCCAGTGGTTATCCCTATCGGTCCTTAATTCCGATCTCTACTTGGCGAGGAGAAGGCCAAGAAAGGCTAACTAATCGGGATATTGATAATATCTTCGGCCATCTCAGCGATAAGGAACTTATTGATCTTTACCAAAAAACAACGCCCTACATTCCCTTCCATGAGCATCACTGGCAGTTTCTTCGCTCCCTTTCCCGGGAAAGATTGGTTCAATATATTGGCCGCTCCATCCTTTCCACTGAGTATTTTCAAGGGCCAGAAAATCCGCGCGAAAGAATGTTTTTTTACAAGAGGCTCCAAGATCCTCAAGAGGCAGCCAAGATTTATCAAGAAGTTGAAAACTACATCGAGGAGTTAGTCGGCGCCGAAAACTTTATTGTTGGGGTATGTGTGGAGAAGAAGTATGAAGGAAGATCAATTAGAGAAATTGCCACCATGAAAAAACAATCGGTCGGAAAAACAGCGGTGGAATTGGAAATGATGGGGGCCAAGTGTATCCCCCTCCAGATGAGCGAAAAAGACATCGAATACATCATGGAAAAAGAGTGGGTAGGTACAGGAAGTGATGGAGTAGCTCCTTTTTATGGTATCGGTCTGACCCATATTCGCTCTTATTCGACTTTTCTCCACAAGATAAAGAAGTATGTCCTGGAGAGAAAAACAGTTTCTCTTCCACAGGCTATTCGATCTCAGACCGCCTTGGCAGCAGAGATAATGGGTTGGCCTGATCGGGGAAGGATCAAAAAAGGGGCCAAAGCTGACCTGGTGCTCCTTGACCTGAAACATATTAAGATCAAGACTTCTATTTCCAATCCCCATCAATATTCCCGAGGAGTTCGTTATCTGGTGATTAATGGAGAGATGGTGATTGATAACGAGAACTACACCGGGAAATTACCCGGACAGGTTTTAGTGCTAAATA
>DQWD01000187.1 GCA_011042725.1 Candidatus Aminicenantota bacterium
ACCAAATTCCGAATGATATTCCTCCTGGTATTTACCAAGGGCAAATAACTGTCATCCCTTATGTTCGGGGAAAAGAAAGATGGAGGGGAAAAGAGAATCTTACCGAATCCTCCCCATCCTCAGCGAAGGCTTCCCTAGGGCTACCCTCAGAAGAATTAGGCTCAGGCCGCCAAAAGATATCGCCAACAACTTTAGCTTTAGAGCTGACTATCTCCGGCGATCCCCTTCTTGACCACGGCGATAGTCAGCCCCAGCGTCATTCTCGCCTGCGCTGGCTCAATTCAACGATCGCTCTTGATGACGAGGTGGTTAAGCCTTTTCAACCCGTAGAATTGGCGGGATCGGAGCTTCGTTGCCTGGGCCGGAGTCTTTACCTGGATTCTCTTGGATTTCCAGCTAGGATTAGAAGCTATTTTAATCCCGAGGTTACCGGCCTGGAAACAAAGGGAAAGGACATTTTGGCCCGGCCGGTTCAACTTGTTATTACCGATAGTTCAGGAAAGCCCATTTCCTTAAGCAATAAAGAAAAAAGAATCTGGCCAAATGGAGATGGCCGGATATCTTGGGTAGCCGAGAATGAAGCAGGGCCGCTCACTATCAAGCTAAATGGAGGCCTCGAGTTTGATGGTTTTGTCGAATGCAAGCTGACTCTCCGGGCGGAGAGAGACATTTCCCTGGGGGATATTCGCCTTGAAGTTCCCTATCGCTCCGAAGTTGCTCGCTATATGATGGGGCTTGGCCAACCTGGAGGATTAAGACCTAAGTCTTTCAGTTGGCAATGGGAGGTGGAAAAAAATCAGGATTCAGCTTGGTTGGGAGATGTTAACGCCGGCCTTCAAGTAAGTTTTTACGATGATAACTACGAACGGCCTTTAAATACTAATTTTTATCATCTAAAGCCTCTCATCATGCCTCGCTCCTGGGCGAATGACGGTCAAGGAGGGATTAGGCTGGAGGAGAGGGGAACTCAGGAGGTTGTTCTTTGTGCTTACAGCGGGCCGCGAACCATGAAATCAGGCGAGGAGTTAGCTTATTATTTTAACCTCTTGATCACTCCCTTTAAGCCCTTGGATTTAAAAGGGCATTGGAGGCGACGCTATTACCATCGTTATGACCCGGTAGAGAAAATCAAGGAAATGGGAGCTAATGTGATTAATGTTCATCATGCCACCGAGATTAACCCTTACATCAACTATCCTTTTCTTCGGACCCAGGAAATGAAAGCCTATGTCGATAAAGCCCACGAGTTGGGGATGAAAGTTAAGATTTACTACACTGTCCGGGAGTTAACTAATCGAGCGCCAGAATTGTTTGCCCTCCGCAGTCTGGGCACAGAAATTTTTGCTGATGGCCCGGGTGGCGGGTTTTCTTGGCTTCAAGAACACCTGGTCGACCATTATATCACCGGTTGGTTTGTGCCCCGTCTCAAGGATGCGGCCATTATTAATAGCGGCACCTCCCGCTGGCATAATTACTACCTGGAAGGGCTCAACTGGCTGAGTAAGAATGTGGGCATCGATGGCCTTTACATCGATGATGTGGCCTTTGACCGGACAGTGATGAAGAGATTGCGGAAAATTCTTGAACGTAACCGTCCCCAACCGCTAATTGACCTTCATTCGGCCAACCAGTTTAATCCCCGGGATGGGTTCGCAAATTCGGCCAACCTTTATTTGGAGCATTTTCCTTATCTTGATCGTCTTTGGTTTGGTGAATATTTCGATTATGATTCTGCCCCTGATTACTGGCTTATCGAAGTTTCGGGTATCCCTTTTGGGTTGATGGGAGAAATGCTCCAGGATGGCGGCAATCCCTATCGAGGAATGATTTACGGAATGACCGCCAGGTTACCCTGGGCGGGCGACCCGCGAGCTATCTGGAAGGTGTGGGATGAGTTTGGGATTGGGGAAGCTCGAATGTATGGTTACTGGTCGCCTAATCTCCCGGTAAGAACTAACCACCCTGATATTTTAACCACCGTCTACCGGCAACCTCAGAAAGAATTAGTGAAAGCACTAGTGGCCATAGCGAGCTGGGCTAAGGAGAGGCAAGAAGTTGAATTAAGAATTGATTGGAAAAAACTTGGCCTTTCGCCTGAAACAGCCATTATTGAGGCGCCTTTCATCCCCGGTTTCCAAGAACAAGCTCTCTTTACTTCTGATGATAAAATCCCGGTGGAACCAGGCAAAGGCTGGCTGTTAATTATTAGAAAAAAGGATTAAGATTATTGAAAAAAGATTATGAATTTGAGGTTCATTTGCCGATGGTGAGAAGTGGAATTTTCATTGTTTGCGGGTGATACTTGCCGCAAGAAAAATTACCTGGGAAACAAATTCTTTCTAAGAGTCGATATATAAATCAATAGATAACATAATAGAATCTGGAGAGGAGGACATGGGAAAGAAGATAAATCGCCGGGAATTTATCAAGCAGGCTACGGTAACGGGTTTAGCTTTGCCCCAGCTAGTATCTCAAGTGGCGTGCTTGCGCAAGTTTAAGCAGCCCAACATAATTTTCATCATGGCCGATGACCATGCTTGCCGGGGGATTAGTTGTTATGGTGATAGGTTAATGCCCACGCCCAATATTGACCGTTTAGCCGAAGAAGGGAAACGTTTTGATTCATTCTTTACTACTAATTCCATCTGTGCGCCCAGTCGGGCCTCAATTCTGACGGGTCAATATAGTCATCGCCATGGGGTAATTGATAATCGACTAGAGTTTAAACCTCGACGGCCAACCTTACCCCAGCTTCTGCAGCAGGCAGGCTATCAAACAGCGCTAGTAGGGAAGTGGCATCTCAAATCTAGTCCAGAGGAATTTGATTATCATTTTGTTCTTCCGGGGCAGGGCCATTATTATAATCCCGATTTTATCGAGCAAG
>DQWD01000350.1 GCA_011042725.1 Candidatus Aminicenantota bacterium
ATGAAAATGGAAAATTAAAACGGCAACTCACCTCTGGGCCATTTTCTTGCCGGGGAATCGTTGGCGTTGACGAGAAAAATCGAACTCTCTATTTTACTGCCTGTGGCCGAGAAAAAGGTGAGGACCCTTACTATCTTCATCTCTATTGCCTGAATCTTGATGGAGGGCCAGTTCGGCTTCTTAACCCGGGCGATTTTAATCATCAAGTGAGTATGGATGATTCTCAATTGTTTTTTGTTGATAATTTTTCTCGAGTGGATACTGTTCCGGAATCGGTGGTTAGAGATAATCAAGGCCGATTAGTCTTCAAGTTAGAAAAAGCTGACTTGTCACTTCTTTTTGCGGCTGGCTACAAATTCCCGGAAAGGTTCAAAGTCAAGGCTGCCGACGGGATTACAGATCTCTACGGGGTGATGTACAAGCCCTTTGATTTAGATAAGTCCAAGCTTTATCCTCTTATCGCTTATGTTTACCCGGGGCCTCAAACAGAAAGTGTCCCCAAGTCGTTTTCGGTGCGAAGGGGAAATGCTGCCTTAGCCCAATTTGGATTCATCGTCATCTGTGTGGGCAATAGAGGAGGGAGTCCGATGCGTTCGAAGTGGTATCACACCTTCGGTTATGGTAACCTCCGTGATTATGGTTTGGCCGACAAAAAAGTAGCTATCGAGGAGCTAGCGACCCTGTACCCTTTTATTGACCTTGAGCGAGTAGGTATTTATGGCCATTCAGGAGGTGGATTCATGACCGCCGCCGCTCTTCTAAATTATCCTGATTTCTTTAAAGTGGGAGTGGCTTCCTCTGGTAACCATGAAAATAATATCTATAATAACTGGTGGAGCGAAAAACATCATGGAGTTAAGGAGGTTAAAGATGAAGAAGGAAATATTCGCTTCGAGTATAAGATTGACAAGAATTCTGAGTTAGCCAAAAACCTCAAAGGCCGTCTTTTGTTAGTAACAGGTGATATGGATAATAATGTTCATCCAGCTAATACCCTCCGGCTTGCTTATGCTTTAATCAAAGCCCATAAAAGATTTGATATGTTCATTTTGCCGGGCCAACGGCATGGATATGGTGATTTAAGTGATTATTGGTTCTGGATTAGGGCTGATTACTTCTGTCGTCACCTCATCGGTGACTGGGATGACCGGGTGGACATAATTCAATTGAGAAAGGAAGAAGAACAGGATAAAAAAAAGTAAACCTTAAGTAATAACGGGTTATTTGTTTTAACGCAGGGGAATAGTGAAGGGATAGTAGACAAGACACTTGTAATTGGAACTTGAGTAGAGCGTTTGTTCGGGGCTGGCCTCTCCAATGCACAAATAATAGGTTTTTCCTGGCTGAAAGATAAGCCCCTTTTTGGGTCGCATAGTGACCCTGTAAATTCCCCGAGGATTCTTGGCTGTAGGAAACCAACCTTCGGCGAGAAAATTATCGTTCTTATCAGCAATAATATGGTAAAGGTGAGCCTGGGGAAATTTTATCCTTATTTCAAAAGTAACTGCTTGAGGAGAAACTTTGACAACACGGATGAAACGATGGGGAGGCTGTTCTCCGTAGTAGAGATGAACTTTTTTGTTCCGGGGAAGAGCACAAGCGATTGTCAAATAAACAGAAATGACAAGGATAAAAAATAAATAAATTTTTCTCATGGTTGCTAATTTATTAATTAGCCGGAGGGAAGTCAAGTTTTACCGGTTTAAGATGAATAGGCATTCCCAAAAACCTTACAATTTAAATTATATCATAAATAATAATAAATATCAAATAAAAAAGGTAATTAAATAATATTCATTATAATGATAGTTATTTCTATTTTTTCAGGGTAGGAATTTGGTTGTTGCTATTGTTGTTAGAGTGATCGGCTGGGAAGTTTAATTTAAAATCTTATTTTAATTCCCCCGCGGAGAGAAAGGGTATTTAAATCAAGAGAATTAACACTATAAATCACATCTCCCCACTCTTCCTCACCACCATATTTTTGCCCGTAGAGAAAAATTTTTTGACCTTCTTGGGTCTCTCCTCCAGGCTGATCACCCAAAAAGGGGAGGCCTGCGTCTTCTTGAATTTTGGTCGAGTAATCATTGAACTTGGCCACCCGGTAGATGCCTTCAAACACGAATGCAGTATTCTCTGATAATTCCAATTCCACTCCTAGGCCAAAATGATACCCCCAGGTTTTCATGTTCTTCGTTTCGTAAAGATGAGCGTAATAATTCCAGCCACTGAAACGCTCGGTGAAGTCAAAATCTAGATTGTCATAATAACAGCGCATGCGCCCAAAATAATAATCAATTCCGGCTAATACATGCATTCGGGCTTGATACTGAATGGGGAAGGAATAAATTATATTGGCATAGATAGGCCAGAGAGAAGAGGTTAATTCGGGAGTGTAAGAAAAATTTCCTTGAATAGAATAGCCTTCGGGAAAACGGAACACGCCTTTGCTTCCGGTCATGTTTCGGTTGAGGTAATTTCCGCCAATGGCCAGACCAAAGTTATCATTGAACATGAAAGTA
Source organism: Candidatus Aminicenantota bacterium (assembly GCA_011042725.1). Taxonomy (GTDB): domain Bacteria; phylum Acidobacteriota; class Aminicenantia; order Aminicenantales; family Aminicenantaceae; genus JdFR-80. The sequence goes on from DQWD01000350.1 coordinate 2,523, forward strand.
AGCTCGAGATAAAACTCGAGAGAGGCTTTCGATTTTTTGGTGGGTTGGAGACTTTCCCTGTAGAAATCATTGGTTGACTGCCAAAGATCGTCAAAACTTCCTCCTAACATGGTCCCCAGCCCGAACGAGACATTGAGGCTTTGCGCCTTACTTGGGGGAGGAGAAAAAAGGATTATTCCTGTCAGCATTATCGCCAAGATAATTAATGATGAGTAAAATTTTTTCATTTGCTTCTCCTTTTCCAGAGAGGAAAAGGTAATCCATTTCCCCGTATTAGTCAAATCCTCGCGGATTTTTAGGCCGTCGAAATTAATTTCCAATTGTCTTTTACCGGGGAAAGGAAATGAAGGGAGGGA
>DQWD01000169.1 GCA_011042725.1 Candidatus Aminicenantota bacterium
ACTTTAATCTATTCTTTATTCCCCTTTTTCCGCTTAAAAAAGGGCAGCCTTTTCTAATATGCGAAAATTGTGGACGCATGTTTGATGAACATCAACGACCGCTGGGAGAAGATCTTGGAAGAGGGGGAAGAAAGGCAAAGCGATGCTCGAATTGCGGGCAAGTGAATGCTCCTGATTTTTCCTACTGCCCTTACTGTGGACATCCTTTATGACTAAGGTTTGCCTTATGATTAATATTTCTTTATGACTAAAGTTTCTTTGATGAATAGGGTGAGTTATCTTTTTTAGAAGTTGGCCCTGGATGTCGTAAACCCCGAATTCGTATCTCTCGGAATATCCAATGATTATTTTACCGTTGGGAGTGATGTCCCACATTATGTCCGGAGCGAATGGCTGGGGAATGTTGGCTAATCCAAAATTTGGGGTCTGCATCTCTGTTTGCTCACCTATTTATCAGCTCACAAGTATGTTAAAATAAAGGGCCTATTATGCCTGAGTTACCAGAAGTTGAAACTGTCGTTCGTTCTCTTTTCCCTTGCCTTACGGGCCAAAAGATAGCTGATTACCAGGTCATCGACGCCAAGGTCTGGCGAGGAGGGAACCTCTTTTTCCTAGACAATTTAAAGGGCAAACTAATTACCAAAATTTGGCGCCGGGGGAAATTAGCCCTGATTCAAGTTGCTTCCGGAGAAATCCTAATCTTTCATTTGAAAATGACCGGCCGGCTAATCTGGGTTTCTAAAGCCAGCCCCTGCCCCAAGCACACGCGATTTATTCTCAATTTCCAGGAGGTTGAGGAAGAGCTGCGTTTCGTTGATCCGCGTCGTTTTGGATTTATCGCCTGTCGCCGCAGCAAGGAGGTAGAAAAAGAAACGGCTCCCGAATTAGCAGGGCTCGGACCTGACGCATTAACTGTTTCCTGGGAAGAATTTAAGAAGATTTTCGGCCAGAGAACAGCTCGCCTCAAGAGTCTTCTCCTTGACCAAAGACTTATCGCCGGAATCGGGAACATCTATGCCGATGAGATTCTTTTTCGAGCCAGGCTTAATCCTTTATTGCCCGCTAACTACTTGAGCGAAAAAGAGTGGCAACTTTTATGGCAAAAAATAAAAGAAACTCTTCAGGAAGCTATTAAGTATCGTGGTACTTCTATTCGCGATTATCGCGATGGGGCCAACCAAAAAGGCAATTTTCAAGATAGACTCCTGGTCTATGGCCGGGAACAACAAGCCTGCCCTGTTTGTGGCCAAAAAATAGCCCGGTCCCGAATTGGGGGAAGAAGCACCTACTTTTGCCCTAAGTGTCAAAAATTGTTAAACCAGAAAAAAAGTAGAAATAAATAGGGGAAACGTCGCTAATTTTTCGGCAAGTAAAATTGGTAAAGGGGCGAACTGTGACAAAAACAGGTAAATAGGTAAACTGGCACCAGTTTTCTCTCTCACCAATTTTCTAAAAAAAATAGGTTAATGGGTGAGCTGTCACCAGTGTTGCCAGTTTTATGAATTAATCAAAGTTTTAAACGTATTTATAAGAAAATGAATTTTACATTTCAACCAGATTGGCTTAGAATTTTTTCTCGTAGAGAAGGAGGCAAATCATGGAAGCAATTCTACAAGTTAAAGGCCTGAGAAAATTCTACGGTAAACTAGAGGCCTTGCAAGGAATTGATTTTGAAGTTAGAAAAGGGGAAATATTTGCTCTTATCGGTCCCAATGGGGCGGGCAAAACCACCACTCTACGTGTCATCGCCACCTTGCTCTCCCCTTCCGATGGCGAAGTCCGTTTTAACGGGTTCGATTTAAAAAAAAATCCTGAGAAATTTAGAGAAAGAATCAGTTATCTCCCCGAAGAAGCTGGGGCTTACCGTAACTTAAAAGGCCTTGACTACCTTAAGTTCATGGCTCGCTTCTACGCTAATTCACGTCAGGAGGTTGAAACTTTTATCCAGCGGGCTGTATCCATAGCTGATCTGGGAGAGAGAATCAAAGAAAAAATCGGGACATACTCCAAAGGTATGGTTCGCAAACTTCTTTTGGGCCGAGCACTGATGACCAGTCCCCAGTTGGCTATCCTCGATGAGCCAACTTCAGGATTAGATGTTATTAATGCTTTGGAGGTTCGGGAAATAATTAAAAAATTTGCGGCCGGAGGACTATCAGTTCTTCTTTCCTCCCACAATATGCTCGAAATTGAATTTCTTTCCCACCGGGTGGCTTTGATTAACAAAGGGCAAATTCTAGATGCCGGTTCACCAGAGGAACTAAAAGCCAAATATCAAGCATCAAACCTGGAAGAAGTTTTTAGGAGGGCCCTCAGATGAAAAAATTTACTAATTTGTTAGCCAAGGAAATAAGAGAGCTGATTACTTTTCAGCTTTTAATTTCATTAGTTTTCATGGTGATTCTTTTTTATTTCATTGGCCAAATGGCTAAAAGTGAAGTAAAAAGAGCCATGCGGAAGCAAAAAATTGCTGTTCTTAATCTCGACTCTTCGCCTTTTTCCCAAGAACTAATTCAAAATCTGCGCGCCGGAAATTTCGAGCCTGTACCTCTCCAAGCCGAAAATAAAGAAGATGCCATCGAACAAACCAACAATTCGAAGATGAATCTGCTTTTGGTTATCCCCGAAGGTTTCGGCCAAGGCATCGAGAACCTGGAATTAAAACCAGTGGAGACTTACACTTATTTGCGGAGTTTGACCCTCATGGCCAACCGCAATGCTGCTGTTTTCAATGCCGTCTTAAGAGTCATCAATAACTATTTATCTAATGATTACTTGGCCAAGAAAATTCCTGACCTTGACCCCAACAAAATCAAAAATCCCATCAAAAGCCGGAACTTCGTGCTGGTTAAAGA
>DQWD01000010.1 GCA_011042725.1 Candidatus Aminicenantota bacterium
GAGGCGCGAAGAACTCAAACAACACCTTCTGGCGAAAACCGGCATGCTTCCCTTCCGCCAGCGGCGAGCAGCTAATTTGTCCGGGGGCATGAAGCAAAAATTGGCCCTCTCAGCGGCGCTTCTTTCTTCCCCTCAACTTCTTCTCTTGGATGAACCAACAACCGGAGTTGACCCGCTCAGTCGCATCGAGTTTTTTCAAATCATCCAGGAGTTGAAAGAGGAGGGCACCACAATTCTGGCTGCCACCCCCTATCTTGAGGAAGCCGAAACGGGAGATGAGATAATTTTTCTCCATCAAGGAGAAGCAATTCTCCAAGAGGCGATCAAAAAACTAAAAGAAGAATTCCCTGTTCGTCTCTACCGCCTCAGTCCCCAAGGAGATGTTTTTTCTGCTTTTCAGCGTTTGTCAGCCGAAAAACTTCCCGGTGACGAAATTTATATCCGGGGCAATTCCCTCCTGCTCCTCCGGCCGAGTCAGGAGCCCCTTCTCTCCCCGCCCGAAGGATTTCTAGAAATAACTCCGGAAATCCCTCGCCTAGAAGATATCTATATTTACTATGAAAGGAAACATCATGCCCGCTGATCGAATTAATAATCCTTTTGCCCCTGTTGCTTCCCCGGAATCCATCCCCGGAGGAAAGCTCGTCCAGGGCAGAGAAGAGATAGTGGTGGCTGTGCAGGAACTCACTCGAAAATTCGGTCAGTTTACCGCTGTTGATGGAATAAATTTTACGATCAAGCGCGGGGAAATAATCGGTTTTCTTGGGCCCAACGGAGCCGGCAAAACCACCACCATTAAAATGCTCACCGGCTTGCTCCGCCCTACGGCTGGAGAAATATCCATATTGGGATATGACCTGCGGCGAGAGCTGCGCCAGATAAAAAAACACATTGGCTACATGTCTCAGAAATTTTCGCTTTATCCTCTTTTGACTGCTGAAGAAAATGTTGAATTTTTTGCCGGCATTTCTGGGCTTTCTACCTCGGCAATTAAACATAAAAAACAGGAGCTATCACGGCTCTTAACTCCTTCCTTGCTCCCGCTCAAGGTAGCCGATTTGCCCCCGGGAATCAAACAAAAAGTTGCTCTTTTCACTTGTTTGCTAACTGACCCAGAGATAATCTTCCTCGATGAACCAACTTCAGGCGTTGATCCAGAGATGAGGCGAAATTTTTGGTCGCTGATCTATGAATTGAAAACTAAAGGTAAGACCCTCCTTGTTTCCACCCACAATCTTGATGAAGCAGAATATGCTGACCGCTTGCTTATCATTCACCAAGGGAAGATTATTCTCGATGGGCCCCTAGCCCAACTTCTTCAGCAAAAAGGGGCTTCAACCATAGAAGAATTATTTAAACAGGCAATTATTAACCATGAAACGTCTTAACGCTGTTATTATCAAAGAGTTTAAACATATTCTCCGCGACCCGCGGAGTCTAGCCATCGTTTTCTTGATGCCCCTTGTTCAAATCTTCATCTTTGGTCATGTGCTTTCCTTTGACTTAAAAAAAATCGAGACCATGATCATTGACTATGATGAAACTGCCCTTTCTCGAGAATTAGCCGAACAGTTTGCCTCCTCACACTATTACCAGATTATTTATTCCGCCGAAGAAGAAACCGATGGCCGCCCAGATCCTAGCTGGGCCGAAGAGCTTCTTCGAGCTGGAAAGATAAAGCAATTCATTATCATCCCCAGGGGATTCAGTCGAAATTTCGCCCATAACCCCCCCGCCACCGTGGGCATCACCATCGATGGCAGCGACTCCAATATAGCTAACCGGATTTACCAGTATAACGAACGGCTCCTCTCCAACTTTACGCTGAGCAAAACCGGCATCTCCAATCCCATGAGCATCCATATCAAGATGTTTTTTAATCCGGAAATCTCCAGCCCCTATTTCATCATTCCCGGCCTGGTTGCTGTCCTCATGATGATGATTTCCGCCCTCTTAACCTCGTTGAGTGTCGCCCGAGAAAAAGAAGCCGGCTCAATTCACCTTCTTTTCATCTCCCCTCTTTCCTCCAGCGAAATAATCCTCGGGAAAACTATTCCTTACGTAGTCGTCGCCCTTCTGGATGGGATGATTATTTTGGCCTTTGCCCGGTTCTGGTTTGGGGTTCCCTTCCAGGGTTCTCTAAGTATTCTTTTTGTTTTTTCCCTGATTTATATAATTTGCGGTCTTTCTCTAGGAATTGTAATTTCGACCATCGCTCCAACACAAAAAGTAGCCATGTTGGTAGCTCTTTTGGCCACTCTTCTCCCCTCCATTTTCCTGTCGGGGTTCATTTTCCCTCTGGAATCTCTTTCTTCCTTTTTGCGAGGATTTTCTTACTTGGTGCCCGCCACCTATTTTCTGCGAATCATCCGTGGTGTTACCCTCAAGGGAGCAACATGGTCTTACTTTCTGACAGAAAGCATTCTTCTGGTCGGTATAAGCTTTTTCCTCCTAGTGATAGCCTCGCTTAAGTTTCAGCGTCTCCGGAGGCTTGGAAGATGAAACTTTTTTATCTTTTCAAAAAGGAGCTTCTTGAAGTTTTTCGCCAGAAAGAAATGGTGGCAATTCTTTTTGTTGCCCCGATTCTGCAAACAATTCTTCTCGGGTATGTAGTGCGAACAGATGTCCAGAATATTCCCGTGAAAATTGTTAATGTTTCTTCTTCACCTGATGCCTACCGGCTGATCAATCGCCTTACTCATTCTCCTCTCTTCCAAGTCACAGGCATCTATCATCGCCCTTTAAATTACCAGGAAATCTTTAAACGCGGCCAAACTAAAGCCATCATTGTCTTTGCTGACGAAAATCAAACAGAAGATCAGGAAGAAAAAAAGACGGGGCAA
>DQWD01000167.1 GCA_011042725.1 Candidatus Aminicenantota bacterium
CAACATCGTTAAATAGAGTAAACCGCGGTTAAAATCATAAAAATGTAAATTATAGCCAGCTTGGAAGCCGGATTTAAGCGTATGCCTGTTGTCTTTTTTCCGGCTTGAGATAATTCTTTTCCCAGAGTGGATCTAGTTCTCTTTGTAGTTCTTTATCATAAGCCAGTAAACCTACGTAGTAGTCTTTATCTTGAAGAGCTTGGGCCGCTGGTTCATCGGCTGGTTTGGCTTTTGTTTCATCAATTATTTGCCGCATAATTTGATAATGGTCACGGATGACACAGGGGCGAAGAATATTTCCCATCTTGTCAGGAGGTCCTTGAAGGGCGTACTTTTCTTGCCATTCTCTAATTCTAGTGAATAAAGGAGAAAGAAGAACCTGGTTGAGATTACCACCTTGATTATAGATAGTAATAATGTTATCCAGCGTATAAGGATTGAAGACGCAAGGCATAACATTTCCATTCCAATCGATGTAAAGATAACCGCCGGGTTTGCCAGCGGAGATACAGCCGTTGGAGACAGCACCGCAGTTCCAGAAATCAGCCAGAAAAAGGTTCTGCTCGTGGATGTAGCTCCAAGTCTTTTCCAGCATCCATTTTCTCTGCTGAGGAGTAACTTGAAGATCTAGAGTAAAACGTCGGCCAATGGGCATGTATTGAAAGATCCATCCATAGAGGGCGCCTTGCTTGTTGAAATAAAAATCAATGAACTCTTCACTAAGTATCAACTCCGCGTTATGACGCATGGCGGTGATAGAAATCCCAAAAGGGACGCCTTCCTGGCGCAGGTTTTCCATGGCGTGAAGAATTTTCTTAAAGACTCCCTGGCCACGACGACGATCGGTTTCTTCTTCGAAGCCCTCAACGGAAATAGCAGGGGTAACGTTACCAACTTCCGCTAGTTTTTTGGCGGTATTAGCATCGATGAGAGTGCCGTTGGTGTACATTAGAAAAAAGGTGTCGGGGTGGTCCGCGAAAAGATCAAAAATATCTCGGCCTTCACTTTTATAGATTAATGGTTCTCCGCCTGAGATAACGGTAAAATGAGAGCTCCAGAGATCCTTTTGTTCGGCAATGATCCGGGTAGAAATTGAGAAAGGTAACGCCTCTTTAGTTTGGTGATAGCTATTAGCATAGCATCCTTCGCATTTTAGATTGCAAAGATGGGTTGGTGACAACGTGAGGAAAGCGGGGGGTTTTTGACCGTATTCTTGGACAAAACTTTCAATTTTCTCTTTGTTTTTGCTGTAGATACTTAAGAAGGAGTTGATAAATTTGGACCATACATTCTTCGATATAAGCCCTTCTTTTAAACCTCGGTCAATACCTCTAATCATGGTTCGGACCATGAGAAATTTGTCTTCTTGAACTTTCCGGGGGAAACGATTTGGATCTTTCTTCATATATTCTTGATAGAGGCCTTCTTCAATTTTATGAATGAGATGTTGACGAGCTAGGTCCCAAGTTAATAATTTTAGTAAAAATCCTCGAGAGCGATTACTCTTAAGCAAGTTAAGCATTTCCATTTTCTTCCTCCTTTTTGGTTAATTAGATTAATTTTTATTTAATTCAACGATTAAAATGTTTATTGATGTTTGTTTTTTAGCATCGTTTTATTATCTTTTCTTGGGTAATATTTTATCCCGCGGAAGATAACTTCTAACAATCTATCCAAATGTTGCTCTACATCTGGTGCAGCGAATTTTTCTTCCAAAAAATGTTCTAATCCTTTAAGGGCTGAAATGATAACCAGAGCTGTCTGCTCCAAATTCTTGATACGAAAGATTTTTTTCTCTCGCCCCTCTTTTAGAATTTGTTTGACAGTAGCTAATTCTTGGGTCATGATTTTTTTCCGGAATTTGTGGATAATCCTATCAGGCTTGGAAGTTTCCTCTCTAATAACTCGAGATATATTGTTTAACTCGGTTAAGCTTTGGATTCGAGCCAAAGCAAAAGCTTTTATTTTATGAAGAGGATGATGTTCTTTGTCTACAGCTTGGGCAATTTTTTGCTCCCAAAGCTGATTTTCCTTTTCTAGGACCTTTTCAACTATTTCATCTTTGCTCGCAAAGTAATAATAAAGAGAAGCTTTGCCCATGCGTGCTGCTTTGGCGATTTCGTCCACCGTTGTTTTGGCAAAACCAAAGTAGGAAAAAAGCTGCTGGGCAACTCGCAGAATTTCTTCCTTACGAGGCAAAGTCATTTTTCGACTCTTCGACCAAATTTTTTAAATGTTCGAATACAATATAATTGCTTTACTCACTTTTGTCAAGGATAAATTGCTTGTTTTCCTATCCCCAAGAAAATTTCTTAATTATGAACTATATCCTTTTCAAGGATGGACTTCATGCCTTGAAAATTAAAGATTTTGGATTATCTCCCATTTAGGTGGTAAAAGCTTGAATGATTTTTAAGGAAAAGCAGCCCAGATCATGGAAGCCATAAGTTTTTCCAGGTGGCAGGTTTCCCTTACGTGAAATTTTGAGGTGGAAATCACACAATTTCCATTCTCTTGTCTACCCTATTAAATCCCTTCTACCGCCCTTTTTATCATCGAGTTGGTTCACGCTAAGAAAAGATGATCGAAAGGAGAAGTTTGAAGTTTAATGCTTTGTAATTTGAAAGTCTAAAGACAAAAACAATTGATGTCTGAAATATAAGAGGAGATATTTTTGACTTTTTTTGCCGGGAGTGATAATTCTGTTTTCGAACTTTTATTTTTTTCTCAGTTTTTATTAAAGGAGTGCTTACATGATTTCTCGCCGGCAGTTTTTGACCATTGGCGGATTGAGCTTAACCACTTTTGGTTTTGTAGAGCGAGTTTTGTCTCAATCCAAAGA
>DQWD01000358.1 GCA_011042725.1 Candidatus Aminicenantota bacterium
AAAAGCAATAATCTGGCGGCGGTATTCTTCAAGTCCAGGAATCGGCAAATAAATATAGATGGCCTCCTGCTCGTGAAATTTGCAAAATAATTCACAAGCTAAGCATTCAGTACATTTGCCTCTTTGAGCTTCAGCGGGAGAAATATTGAGCACGGGTCGACCATCCTGATCCAAAGTTAGAATTCCCGCTAAACAGGCTTTGATACATCCCTTGGTCTGACAACGAGCACATGCCTGATGATCCACCAGAACTTCTCCCGTCATCGTTGAAAACCGGTAAGAGAAACGGGAAAAATCAGGGTAAACTAAAGGAGAAACCTGATGAGAGAGAAATCCATTCTCCTCGACCAGCTCAGCTAGACGTTGGGCGCAATATTCAGCCGAGTCAGCATGGCCATAGCCTTCCACAACTCCCTTTACCCGTGATAAGTAAGTATGCAAGATCTGAACGGCCAAATTTTCGTAATTACCACCCAGACGGATGACCGCCGGAATAGCTAAGTTTTCTTCCAAAAAGGCCTTAACTAAACCCCGGGCCGAATGATATTGCTCCTGACTAGCTGCCCCAGAACCCGAGGCAAAGTACCCTTTTAAATAAGGCTGCGAAAGAATGATCCGGGCCGCCCGATAAACTTTGCTGGCGGGAGGGTTGCCGCTCGTGTCACAATAATTGGCTAGTTTAAATCCTTGGGCTAGAACGGCATCCATCGACATCATCGATCCCCCACCTCCAGCGCCATGAAAGCCAATCATTTTATCCTCTGGAGAAACATCTTCGGCCATCTGCAGGAAATAAAACGTCCCCCGGTAATCTCTTTTCTCGACATGATAGGCAATTTTTTCCAAAGGAGTGGGGGGGCGGTCAAATTCCCGCGCCACTTCGATGGGCAGCTCGGGATGGCGGAATACGGCATAATCATCAACGGCTAAGTGACAATCAGCCGCTATCAGGTCCCCGCTTTCAGTTAAAACGAGGGGATTAACTTCTAGGCTTCGTGCTTCTAGCTGCCGTGCCAGAGTATAAAGCTTGGTCAAAGTAGCCGATAGTTGAGCTAAGAGCTTTCCTTGAAAACCCCTTCGCCGCAGTAAATTTCTCATTTCAAATTCTTTTATTCCCTGGGAAAGACTAACGGTCAAGCGGAGAACTTTGGCGGGATCTTTTTGAGCAAGTTCTTCAATCCCTGTTCCCCCCACCGAACTGAAAACTATGACCGGTTTTTTGACATGATCATCAATAACGAGACCAGCAAAATACTCGTGGGCAATGGCCAGTTTCTCCTCAACCAGCACTTCCTCAACCGTAAACTTCCCTATTTTCCGGCCGAAAAGCTCTTGGGCTTTTTGTTTAGCTTCTTCAGGAGAGGAAGCAAATAAAATTCCTCCTTTCTCGGCTCGGCCGGTTAACCACACTTGTGCCTTGAGCACCACCGGCCGGTTCAGTTGGACCGCGATTTGATACACTTCTTCAGGCGAATGGGCAACTTCTCCCCGGGGGATCTTTATTCCTTGCTCTTTTAGAAGCTTCTTGGCTTGATACTCAAACAATCGGGCCATTTTCCACCTGATAAATACCAATATTATTCAAAAGCCAAATTGGTTTGTCAATCAAGAGAAGAAATTAACCTTGGTCGATCACATCCCCTCCTTCGGCTTCTAAGCAACTTAGGGGAACTCCAAGCTCCAACCGGCAGCTCCAGATAACGGCCCCTAACTCTTTCTGGCCAGTTGATCTCCCCTTGATGGCTGAGGAGAAGAAATTAATTGGCTTCCTTAACCTTGGTAATAATCAGCACCTCAGAGCTGCTGATTTGACTCCCTCGTTCTTGAAAAGTGAATTACCGAAAAGTTATGCTCTTAATCTCTATTTCTTTGACAATCCTCTTCCAATGGGCGACGGCTCGCCCCCTTCAATCATTCCAGCCAAACCTTAACTAACTCACCATCTTCCTCACTGTAGATTTCAATTAGGGATTTGGCTCCCAATTTCTTCAGTTCTTGCCACAGCTCTCTGATTTTTAGCCTTTTTTGGGAACAATCTATTTCCAATTCCTCATCTTCAACAAATTGAATCATCCATTCAACTAGCCCAATCGGCAGGGTTATTTTGACTTTATTTCTTTTCTTCTCCAGATCATAAACCACAAATTTAAACCAAGTCACTTGTTTTCCAGCGCGATAATTTGGGTTTTCCCGCACAGCCTTCCTAACCACTTGCAAATCTTTATCAACGATATTAAAGTCAGAAAAACAAATTCCGGTAAAAATGATTAATCCAATTAAAGCTAAGCTTAATTTTTTCATTTGCCTCCTCCTTATGAATTGAATTTCATTCTACCCAAATCCGAACGATTGAATCTTCGGACTTTATTTCTAAGATTTCGCCTTTAAATTCCTTTAATTCTCTCAAAATCCGGTCAATGTCATAGCCTTTTTTTCTAAGGATCTCCTTGCTTTCTTCATCTACTGTTCTTAATGCTAAATCAGCTAGACTCCAAGGAATAGCTAGGTTGACCTTTAAATTTCCCTTTTCGTAAACTTGCATGTGCAAGGTCTTTATTCTGGCCGAAGTTTCTTGCCGTACAAATTCTTGGAAGATTTCCGGATCTACCCGCAAGAGGGCAACTTTAGCTCGATCGCGAAGTTCTTCATCTTTTTCTTCGGCAATAATATCTTTTAACACCTTTATACTTCGGCGAGCATATTTTTTTTCGCCCGCATAGCTTAATTTTAAGGCCGCGTAATATTTCACTACTTTGTTGGGACTCTGGAGTCGATTAAGGAGCAAAGAAAGGTAATCTTCTTTGCCTTTTTGATACAAGCGAAAGG
>DQWD01000351.1 GCA_011042725.1 Candidatus Aminicenantota bacterium
CAGTTCCCATAAACTCACCATATTGCCCCAGAGAGAGTTTGACGATAGTTTTTCCATCACCGAAAAGATCATATGTTAGCCCAAGACGAGGGGAAAAAACTTTCCAGGCATAATCAGGATCAACAGTGGGAATATTAAGTCCAGGTAATAGACTATCAATAGCATTAATAGCAGTGGTGGTGAAATTGTTGGTCCAGGCCCCATTATCTTTTTCAACGGCCGTCATGGTAAAGGAACCAATACGGGGGTGCTGATGGCTATACCTGAAGCCTAGAATAGCATTGAGCCTTCCCACCGTGATGGTATCACTAAAGAAACCGACATACTCAGTCACAGTATTGTTGTCTCTCCAACCGCGTTCCACGTAAATCCATTCGATGTTGTCGACTAAATCGGGAATGTTATCGCCAGTTATATCAACAGTAGGATAATTGTAGTTATATTCAGTGTAGACATTGCCGGGTGTTCTCCATTCATGAGCACCCGTGCTATACCGGTATTCCACGCCGATTTTAACTTCGTGACTTACTCCAAACAACTTGTCGTTGAAGTAGTTAGCCATAAGACGGAAGTTGTGGGTCGGTCGGTCGGCTCGGTAGAACCAGTAGCTGTTGCGATAAATCCCAGCGGTGACATCATAACGCATCAGTTGCTGCATTTCTTCATCATCAGTGGGGATCATGTTGAATCCGCCGCCACTGTAGGAATACTTAGCGGATACGAAAAGATTGTCGCCAAACATGTGTTCATCTTCTACTTTAATAATGGGAGTTCCAAAGTGGTATTTGCCGGTTTGATGCCAGCCGCGGGGAAAAGAATAGCTGGCTGAGCGTCCAAACTTTTCCTTGTTCCCGATGTGAACAAAAGCCTCGAAACGGTTTTGAGGAACTAGCTGGAGATTAATTTTAGCCGCGTAGTTAGCTAAAAGAGTATCGTCGGGATTCCCATAAATATTATTACTTTTAATATCCTGAACTCCGTAAGATAGCCACCACCAAGCTTTATCTTTGAAAAAAGGTCCACCGGTGTTAAATCCATAATCTTTGATGTTGCGAATAATATTGGTGCCTTGAACTCCTTCAGCCCGGAGTTCATCAGTCAGGTTGTCGGCCTGAAATTTTTGGTCTGTTAAGTAAAAACGACCGCCGAGACTAACGTTATTACCGCCGCGGCGGGTGACCATATTGACATTAACTCCTCCAGTAGCCACCGTAACATCTCCACCCCCGAGAGTAACGTTCATTTCTTCAAAGGCATCGAAGTCAAAGTAGGTGATGGAGGAAACCGAAGAGGGATCTTCGATGCTGGCTCCATCAATGCTCCACATTTCACTTCCGCCACCCTTGGAATAAAAGCCGGCCATCTGTCCTGATTCTGAGCCGCCCACGTTTTCTCGGTCAACCATGACTCCTGGAGCTTGTTGGAGAATAACCCAGGGATCTCGAGAGGTGGGTAAAGATTGTAAGACATCACGGGTTATGTTTTCAGCCACGGTTGTTCTTTTTGTTTCGACAACCGGAGTGGCCGCGATAACCGTTACTTCTTCTTCCAAAGTTCCCATTTCCATGGCCAAGGTAATTTCAGTGTTACGGCCGAGAGAAACGATGATGTTTTCCCGGGTTACGGTTTTAAAACCTTCAAGTTCTGCCGTAACTTTGTAATCTCTTCCGGGAGCGAGAGAGAGGAAACGAAAGACACCTTCTGCCGAGGTGATGACTGAAATGGGAGCAGTTAGAGAACCGGTTAAAGTCACCGTGACACCGGGAAGAGGATTGCCGTCGGTATCCACGACTTTGCCATAAATATTACCGGTTCTCTGTTGAGCAGCAACGGGAAGCACGAGGAATAGAATTAAGGTCAAGCTAAACCATTTTCTCATATTTTTTTACTCCTTCTTCAAAATTTTCTTGCTTTGAGAACGAAATTACCGTTCTCCCTTTTTGGAATTTATTTTGCTTTTCCCCTTCTAATTTGACTATCACCTCCTTTGCTAAATTTAAATAGCGGGGTAGGTATAACATAATATACAAGATATATCAAATATTAATAATTCCTGTTTGTTGTTGACTTGTCTTGGAATCAACGTTAGGTTAGCCCCGGACTAGAAATTCTATCGATTTCCCTGAAAAGCAGAGAATTAGGCAAGAATAAAAGTGAGCTGAGGGATTTCTTAGTTCTTGGCAACTAAGATTTTTAAACATCGGTAGTTATCGTACACGAGCTCATAACCAATGTCAATCTTTTTTAAGGAAATTCTTAATGTATTAGCTGATAACTTCTAAATCTTTTGTCTCTTCCCTTTTTTATCTCCATTACATAGATAATTTTAATAATAAATTTGGCTAATAATTTTACTTGGACTTTGCCCACTTGATAAATTCAGCTAAGTCCTTCTTAAGCTGAGCGTGGGATTTTTTATGGATGTACATCATATGGCCGGCTTCATAAAAACCCATTTTTACTCGATCCTTGAATTCGCCATTTAGCCCAATATGGTTGAAAGTATATTCGGTGGCAAAATAAGGTGTTGCTAGATCGTAATACCCGTTGGCCACAAAGACCTTAAGGAATTTATTCTGATTAAGGGCTTGGCGCATTGTTTCTGCTAGGTAAACATTGGGAGTCCGATCCTGTTGTTCGTAAATCCATCGCCAGGGACGGACATTTCCATAGATAGCGTAAGTGAGGTCATTGGGGAATTTTAGATCCACGCGAAGATAATGATTGATTAAAGTGGCAAAGGGGCCGGTGATAGCGGTACTGCTGGGGTCAAAGTCAGGTCTTTCTCCGGCAGCATCGGCATCGCGGCCGGTGAAGCG
>DQWD01000058.1 GCA_011042725.1 Candidatus Aminicenantota bacterium
CAGGAGGGCTTTGATGACAATAAGTCTAGATAAGATAAAATCATTCTTGGCTGAGTAGGTAATTTCTCTGGCATTTCATCCCGAAGTGAAGGCCGAGCAGACATATCGTCTCCTTAAAGAAAGAGCCAAGAATGAGCTGCTCCAGCAGAAGTTGGATTTTCTGGTCAATGAAGAAACCAGACATGGAGAGCTTTGGAGGCGGTTCTACAGTCGAAAGTATTCCCAGCAATCCATGTCCTCCCTGGAAGTTTCTTTCTGGCCTGAAGTCAAAGTTGCCTTGGCTGCGGACAGCTCGGTTGAGGACTTATTCGCTCAAGCTCTGGAGAATGAAAAAGTATTTGAAGATTTTTATCGGGCGGTGAATCATTTGATGAGAGACCCCAACTTAGGCCATGTTTTCCAGTGTTTGAGTCGAGGGGAAGGGACTCATTATTTCATTATTAAAGCTGCATTAGATCTCCCTAAAAAATTTCCTGATTCCAACCAACCAGGCGGAGGATTTCCATTTTGGAGATGAACTGGTCCATATAAGACCCTTCACCCTCCGGCGGAGCAAGTCTCCACAGAAAGAAATGAAAAGTTTAAAATAAAAAGGGAGGGAGAAGCCTTGTTGCAAAAAATCAACCGGTTGGAGAGAGTTGAGCTGTCTAGGGAGGAAGGAAGGCTAAGAAAAGGAGGTCGGGGATGAGTAAAAATTCGTCTTTACCCGCAAAAATCAGGAAAAGAGATGGCCAGTTGATGCCGTTTGATCAGTCTAAAATTTCCCAGGCGATTAAAACCGCCGCTCTGGAGGTAGTCCGGCAGGAAGAGGAAGCCCAACGGGTGAGCGCCGATGTTCTGCCGGTAATCCTGGAGAGAATCCGGCAGGAATTCCAGGAGACTGCTCCTTCCGTTGAAGAGATTCAGGATATTGTGGAAAGCGCCTTGATGGAAAAAGGCTACGGCTTTATTGCTAAAAAATACATTCTTTATCGCCAAAAAAGAGAAGAGCTGCGCCGGATAAAATCTGTCTATGGCATTAAGGATGACCTTAAACTGCCTTTGAACAGCCTTTATGTCCTTCGTCACAGATATCTCCTTAAAGATGATCGGCAGCGGGTGATTGAGACCCCCCGGGAAATGTTTCTACGGGTGGCCCGCGCCGTTAGTCAAGCCGAACTGGAATTCAAAAGCAAGTTCTCTCCAGCCGAAGTTGAGGAAAAATTTTTTCAAATGATGGCTAACCTGGAATTTTTGCCCAATTCTCCCACGTTGATGAATGCAGGGACGACCTTAGGCCAGCTTTCTGCCTGTTTTGTACTGCCTGTTGAAGATTCCATGGAGGGTATTTTTGAGTCACTCAAGAATATGGCTCGCATTCATCAAACAGGAGGAGGCTGTGGGTTTGACTTTTCTCATCTCCGCCCCGCCGGTGACCTGGTCGCCACTACCAAAGGAAAGGCTTCCGGACCGCTTTCTTTTATGAGTATTTTCAATGCCGCCACCCAGGTTATTGTCCAAGGTGGACGCCGCCGGGGGGCTAATATGGGTATTCTGCGCTGTGACCACCCTGATATTATTGATTTTATTGAGGCCAAATTAAATTCGACGGCCTTGACTAATTTCAATTTATCGGTGGCCGTCACCGATGAATTTCTGGCGAAAGTGAAGAATGATGAATCCTTTGACTTGATTAATCCCCGCACTGGTCAAAAAACAAAATCGCTAAAAGCCAGGTTCATCTTTGAACTCATCTGTTATTCAGCCTGGAAATGTGGTGATCCCGGCCTTGTTTTTCTGGATGAAATTAATCATCATAATCCTCTGCCCGACCTGGGACCAGTTGAAGCCACTAATCCTTGTGGGGAAATACCCCTTTATCCATATGAAAGCTGTAATCTGGGTTCCATCAATCTGGCTAAGTTTGTCCGTAACGGGGAAGTAGATTGGTTGAGGTTGAAAGAAACCTTAACCTGGGCGATCCGCTTTCTCGATGATGTGATTGAGGTCAATCGTTATCCTCTCCCCGAAATAGAAAAAATGACCAAAGCCAATCGCAAGATTGGCCTGGGAGTCATGGGCTTTGCTGATTTTTTAATTAAGCTCGGAATTCCTTACAATCATCCTCAAGCCGAGGCCATTGCTTCCCGCTTAATGCGGGTCATCCAGCAGATCAGCCGCCAGGCGTCAGCTGAACTGGCTGAGGAGAGAGGTGTTTTCCCCAATTATGAACGTTCTATTTATCCTCGGCTGAGTTTAAAGTTGCGTCACGCCACCCTTAACACTGTCGCCCCGACAGGCAGTATTAGTCTCATTGCTGGTTGTTCCAGTGGGATTGAACCTATTTTTGCCTTGAGCTATGTCCGCCGTTTGCTCTCTGGTACACAACTTTTTGAAATTCATCCCTTATTTGAAGAAGAATTAAAAAAGCAAAGTCTGGATACCCGGGATTTCATTGCCTATATCGGCCGTCTAGGGAGTATTCAGCAGGTCAAGGAGATTCCAGAGGAGTTAAGACGGGTTTTTGTAACGGCTTTTGATGTCCAGCCTGAAGAACATCTAAAAATTCAAGCTGCTTTCCAAAAATTCACCGATAATTCGGTCTCCAAGACAATTAATTTGCCCGAAGAAGCAACAGTGGAGGAGGTAAGAAAGATCTATCTTCAAGCTTCAGCTTACCACTGTAAAGGAATTACCGTTTACCGTTATGGCTCCAAAAAAGGGCAGGTCCTCTCCTTTGCTGGCGGGGATTCAGAGGAAGGAGATTGGTTGAGGGAATTCCTCACCGTTGATTCTGAATTTTCGGGAGGGTGTTTTCGCGGGGAATGTAGTCTTTGAG
>DQWD01000253.1 GCA_011042725.1 Candidatus Aminicenantota bacterium
ATTTTTTAAACTAACTAAATGGGCAATACAATAAATAATAGCTTTTGTCCCTAAGTGACGGGAATGAGTTACTACGTTAAGGCAAAGGAAAATGTCTCCGCTTCGGTCGAGATTTTTAAGGCCATTCCTTCACCGCCCTTCCCGGCGCCGGCGGAACTGCGCCCGATCAATTCGAACCTTTGGACTTTATTCTCTGTTAAGATGAGTTTCAAAACTCTAAACGAGCCGGGCTCAATAGGCGCTCGGCGCCTGAGGCGGCCGGGTTCCCTCCAAGGACGGTTCCGGAAGGCTAAATCTTCAATGTCGCTCCGACCTTCTCCTTCGCCTTTCGTTCGATTTTGTTTCCCCTCCCTTGGGGATAAAGCCAAAAAATAAATTACTGGTTGCCTGGAAATTTGCCAACCATTGAAAATCTTGAAAATAACTTTGATCTGGAAACACAATTTTACTTTATTCCCTTATTGTTTTACTTCAAAATTCATCGTTTCTTCATTGTAATCTAAAAAAATTACTTTTTTATCTATTTAGCTCAAATTTTTCCAGCTCTAGTCCTTTTCTTAAAAAAATTTTATAACTTTTCTCTTCTAAAATGAAATAAATTTAAATAAAAATCAATAAATTTTAATTGTCTGTCCATCTAAAGAGAAAATATGCTAAAATTATATGTTGTTTAAGCGTTCAACATGAAAAATACCAGGTTAGGCAAGACCAACTTTCCCTGGAGAATAATAAAGGTAAAAATCAAACAACATTGCATCCAGTAAAGGTTAGCTTCAGGTGACTTAAAATGAAATCTTTAAAAAAAGCATTAATCATCCTTTCTTTGCTTTCTCTTGTTCTCCCTTCTTGGGGCCAAAAAAAAAGTGGCGAATGGAAAAGATGGCTTCGAGAAGTCTCCCCGATTATGAGTGAGGTAGAACGTTCTATTTTTAATGAATTACCTACTGAAGAGGACCGACGTCGCTTCGTCGATTTCTTTTGGAAGGCCCGAGATCCAAAGCCTGAAACTCCACAGAATGAATACAAGATAGAGTACTATCAACGAGTGGCTTATGCGGAAAAAAGGTTAGGTGGAATTGATTCCGATCGGGGGCGAATCTATGCTCTCTTAGGCGAACCGATGGAAAAACACAGCTATTCAGGTTACGAAAAGGTGGTTGATTGCGAACTCTGGATTTATCACACTGAAGATCGGGTCAATTTACCGCCCTTTATGTATTTAATATTTTTTCGTCGCAATAATACCGGCGATTATCGCCTCTATTATCCGGGGGTCAATTCCGCGGTCGATCTTCTCTCGCCAGGATATAAAGAAAGCCTTAATGCTCGTACTCTAAGCATGAGTTCTTATAATATGCTTCGCCAGAGCTTTCCCCAATTGGCCGAAGCTTCTCTCTCGGTCATCCCCGGGGAAAAATCAAGTCCCCTCTCACCTGGCACTGGTTCATCGGGAATTATCATTGCTAACATCTTCTCTTTACCCGACCGGGAGGTCGAAAAGACTTATCTAAAAAATTTCAGCTCTCTGACAGGTAATGTTGAAGTTACCTTAACCACCAAATCGATCGATGGTTACGGATTTATCTCCTTAACTCAAAACCAAGGTATTACCTTCCTTAACTATGCCATTTTACCCGAAGTTATTCATACCAAAAAAAACGCCGCCAATAAAAACGAGGCTGAGATTTCCCTGATGCTTATCATTGAAGATTTCTCAGGAAATATCATTTACCAGAAGGAAAGAAATTTTACCCTCGAGGTTGACGACAACCGAAAAAAGCTTTTTATAGACTCAAGAAGGCTGGCCTTTAAAGATTTTGCTCCGATCATTGAAGGTGACTTCCGCATCAGAATTACCTTTCTCAATAAAACTTCCGAAGAAGTTTTTGTCCACGAGCAGAAAATAAAGGTTAACCCGCAAGGTCCCTTTTTGCTCTTTGGCCATAAACTAGTGGAACTCCAATCAGAAAAATTCATTCCTTTTCGCCAAGAAAAATACAAAATTTTACCTGAGCCGAGGTTAATTTTTACTCAGCAAGATACCCTTAGGGGAATCTTAAAGTCTTCCCAGCAACCCGTTCTTCGTCTAGTCAACGTCGATGATGAAAATGACTTAATTCCCCTTACCAACGTAAATAAAGACCCCACTGGCCTATTCCTCTTTACCCTGCCTCTATCTCAAGTCAAACCCGACTATTATTTTTTCTCGGTAAGAATTGGCAATCAAGAGGTCTATCGAACTGTGATCACCATCACCGCCGCCGAAGTCCAAAAAACAATCGATCTAGAATCATCTGATCCCCAAGAGGCGAGATATAACTATTTCTTTATTCTTGCTCAAGAATACTTGAATGCCGGCTTATTGGCTAAATCGATTACTTATTTTGAAAAACTTCCCCCCCAATTAAGAAATGAAGTTTCCCTTCCGCTTATGGCTAAAGCCTACTACTTAAAAAAAGATTATGCCCGGGTACTTGAGATTCTAGAAAGTCCTCGGGTTCCAAAAACATACTCCACATTAGCTTTACTGGCCAACTCTTGCCTGCAGTTGAATCAATTAGAAAAAGCAGTAATTTATTTAGAACAATTGCGGCAATACGGAGATTCGGTGACTATTAATCAAACTTTAGCGGCCACTTTCCTAAGCCTTGGTAATCAAGAAAAAGCCAAAATTTATTACGAACGAGCTAAAAAACTAAGAGAGACTTCTAAAGAGAAAAAGGAAAAACCATCATGGAAAAGAAAAACACCGTCGAAGTTACTGTAAAATTTATCACTATCATGCAAAAATTTTCGCACCAAAAAAAAATCGTA
>DQWD01000131.1 GCA_011042725.1 Candidatus Aminicenantota bacterium
GCAACAATTTTAATCATTTGGCTGGTGTTAGGTTACAAAATATACGGACGATTCATCGAGAAAAAAGTTCTTCAAGTTGACCCCTCCCGGCCAACCCCAGCTCGAGAATTAAACGACGGGATTGATTACAGCCCCGCCAAAAAAGCTCTTCTTTTTGGGCATCATTTTTCCTCGATTGCTGGGGCAGGACCAATTCTTGGCCCCCTCCTGGGGGTTCTCTATTTTGGTTGGTTGGGAGCGCTTCTTTGGGTAGCCTTAGGGAGTGTTTTTCTTGGGGCTGTTCACGATTTTACTTCTTTAATGACTTCCGTTCAGAATAAGGGTCGCTCATTGGCTGACATTTCCGAACAAACTTTAGGGCGGCGAACAAAAATTATCTTTTCCATTTTCCTGTGGATGGCCTTAGCCTTGGTTATTGCCGTTTTTGCTGTCGTCGCCTCCCGAACCCTGGTTTCCCAACCTCAAATCGTCATCCCCACCTTTGGACTCATCTTTCTGGCCATGCTTTTTGGCTGGATGGTTTATCGAAAAAACATCAATGTCATCGTCGGAACAGCCAGCGCTTTAATCGTTTTAGGTATTTTAATTTATTTCGGAGAGTTATTCCCGGTGATTCTTCCCTCCTCCATATTGGGCCTTTCACCGCAAAAATTCTGGTTTTTCACTCTGATCGTTTACAGCCTTTTCGCTTCCGCTCTTCCTGTCTGGTTCCTGCTTCAGCCGCGTGACTACATCAGCACTTGGATTTTATTTCTCGGGCTTGGACTAGGTTATCTGGGCCTTGTTGTTTTTCACCCTCAACTAAACGCTCCATCTTTTACTTCTTTTCGGAGCGAGGGAGGACCATTATGGCCAATGCTTTTTGTAATTATTGCCTGTGGGGCCATCTCTGGCTTTCACTCAGTGGTGGCGGCTGGCACTACTGCCAAACAACTCTCCAATGAAAACGCGGGAAGAGCAATTGGTTACGGAGCAATGATTACCGAATCTGCTTTGGCTGGCTTAGTCATTTTTATTGCCGCTGGCGCCCTTCTCTGGGATCCATCAGGGGCAGAACAAACCTTTGGATTCCAATATATTATTTCTTCCTCGGGAGACCCCATCCGGGCCTTTGCCATCGGTTATGGCCGCTTAATCAACTCGTTGCCCGGCCTAACTTTGGCCATGGGAACCTTCTTTGGAATGGTCATGTTGAATGCTTTCGTGCTCACCACTTTGGACACAGGAACTCGTTTAGGTCGATTTATCTTTAGTGAACTGTTCGATGACTATGGATCTATCTGGAAAAATCGCTGGTTAGCTTCGGGAATTATTTTGATTGTCGCGGCTATTTTAGGAGCCTCGGAAGGATATAAGGCTATTTGGCCCGTTTTCGGGGCTTCTAATCAATTGGTAGCCGCTCTCGCCCTGCTAGTGGTCACTTCATATCTAATTAGCCGGAAACGGCCAAAAAAATACACCCTTTACCCGGCCATTTTTATGCTCTTTACCACCCTCGGGGCCCTGATTTACCAAGGTTATAGCTTCATTCGCCAAGGAAGTTATCTTCTCGCCCTAATTTGTATCGTCTTGATGGCATTGGCGGCTATAATCGTTATTGATGCCCGCCAACTCTTTCGCTCCTAACGCTACTAGCCCCAGCGAAACAACTAGCTAAGCAAAACTGCCCCTAAATTACGCCTAAACTACACCCAAAACTAGTCAGAGCTAGTTAGAACTAGTCAGGAAACCTCCTTAGGTATTAGGTAGCCTTCAAATGGTCTCGATTTTGAAAACAACTCCCTTGGGATCAGGACAACACAGAGTTTCGGTTTCGGCGATCCAATCATCATGAGGTAGTTCATCTTCTCGTTGCTTCGCCGTTAAAAAAGGAAAAAGGCTGTTTAAGGCATAAAGGCAGATCTTCTGATTCCCGGGAATTTCAATAGTTCCTCCGCCCCGTATGAAAAAATGATCTCCGGGTTTATGCTTGGCCCCACAACGTTCAATAACCCTGACAACTTCCACTTTTATTTCCTTCATGGCCCCTCCTTTCTTTCTCTTTTCACTATAACTTTCTCCTTTTTAAAAATCAAATTCCTATTTAAAAAATCAAGTAAATATCGAATAATAATAAGCCAAGCAAAGAATAATCAAATAAGGCAACTAATGTTTCTATTTTTTTCCCAACTCGATTAATTTTTGCCAAAAAAGCAGGAAATATAGTTTGACAAAGAAAGAGGGTTATCTTACAATTTAGCTTCAGATGGTGAAACAAGGAGGAGACGATGGCAAAAGCAGAACCTAATGTTGTCCCTTTGTGTGACGTTTTGCTCGTTTTGCTAATTATCTTTATGGTTATTACTCCCATGGTTCAGAAAGGAATCGATGTTAAGCTTCCCGAAACTTCTCAGGACACGAGCGCAACTCCACAAGGGCTTATTGTTTTAACCTTGAAGAAAGATCTATCCGTTATGATCAACCAAGAAACAATCCAATTAAACATTCTTCAAGATCGCTTAAGAAGTATTTATCAGGCTCGTTCAGATAAAACTATCTTTATTCGAGCCGATGCCAAGCTTCCTTTCAGTCGAGTCATCGACGTCATCGACATCGCCAAAGGAGCTGGGGTTGAAGTCCTGGGGATAATTCCCGAATACTTCACTGAAGAAGAATAAAAGCTCTCCAGAATAATTCTAAGTAAAAACTTTACTAGCATTTCTTAGAATTAAGCAGATATTTCTCTCGGTCATTTAACCTGAATAATAAAACTGTAGTAAAACTGGGCTAAAACTGGGATATAGGGATA
>DQWD01000322.1 GCA_011042725.1 Candidatus Aminicenantota bacterium
ATGGCGACTGGCAGCTTATTTAGGCCTGGATCATTATCGATAAAAAATTAGGTAAACAGGTGAACTGTCACCAGATTTCCAACCGGCTAATATAGTGCCGGTCACCAATGTAAACTTTCTCTATTTTCAATTAGATGGCGAGGCTAGCCTCTCTTCCTAACTCCAAGTAGTGAGGGACAAAAAATAGCAAAAATGACTAGGGAAGTGATTAAAGGATATTACATTTTCCCATTTGATCAGATATTATCTGTAATCAAAAAGAAAAAGCAGTTTAGGAAAGACTTCTAAGCTAGAAAATTAGTTCTCCTGGCAGCAATGAGGAAATTACTTCTCATCGACCATGCTGTCGCCAACAAAAATGTCACCTACTCAGACGAGTGGCTTAAATAGGTTAATAAAATCAATGCTCCGTCTTGATTTTTCAACAAGCATCTAACCCCTTGCTGCGACGGTATTTGAGTTCTGGGCACTAATCTCTTGACCTTAAGTTTGGCCAATTGATTAACCACATGTTTGATGATCCTCTATTTTTGGTTTCTTGATGTTCCTTGTTAAGATGTCCCGTTGATCTGGGGATTGTTTTCTATCTTCAAACATGGCAGAATTAGAAGTCGCTTAAAAATTATCTAATGACGAGGTTGAAAAAATGGCAATTATTCTTGACGGCAACAATTTAACTATTGAAAAAATCGTCCGCATTGCTCGCTTTAATGAAAAAGTGGAGCTAGCTCCCGAGGCTCTCGAGAGAATCAAGCAATGCCGAGCAATGTTGGAGGAAAAAATCAAGGCCAAAGAAATCATGTACGGAGTAAATACCGGTATCGGTGAATTCTCGGAAGTAGTTCTCTCTGATGAACAGATCGAACAATTCCAACGCTATCTCATTTACAACCACGCCGCTGGTATCGGTGATCCAGTCCCCACCGAGCAAGTGCGGGCAGCTATGGCCAGCCGGATAAACGTTCAGGCTAACGGCAAATCAGGCTGTCGCCCAGAAGTCACCCTGACTTTGATTGAAATGTTAAACAAGGGAGTAACCCCAGTGGTGTGCCAAAAAGGTTCAGTGGGAGCATGTGGCGACTTAGCTCCCATGTCCCAGATAGCTCTTCTTCTTCTCGGGGAAGGAGAAGCTTACTACCAAGCGGAAAGGCTGCCCGGAAAAGTTGCCATGGACCGGGCCGGTATCCCTATCCCCGGACTTAAAGCCCGCGATGGATTAGCTTGCATCAATGGCTCCAACCTGATTACGGGAATGAGTTCACTTCAGCTTTACGACCTGGAACGTTGGCTACGTCAAGCCCAGATTGCCTGCGCTATGACTTTAGAGGCGTTATTAGCCAATATGAAGCCTTATGATGTTCGGCTCCACGAGGCCCGAGGATTCTCCGGAGCAATTCGCTGTGCTCGCAATCTCAACAAATGCCTTAACGGAAGTGATCTCTTATCCGGGAAATTAAAAGTTCGGGTGCAGGATGCCTACTCGATGCGCTCCTCCCCTCAGGTCATCGGTACTGCCCTCGATGCTCTCGATTGGGCTTGGAAACAAATAGAGATAGAGCTTAACGCTGTGGCTGATAATCCTATCTTCTTTCCCGAATATAAATTAACCCTCACCGGCGCAAATTTCCAAGGCACGCCGGTTTCCCTACCGATGGACATGGTGGGAGCAGCCACGACAATGGTTTGCGTGCTTTCTGAACGCCGGCTTAACCGCTTAACTAACCCTGCTCTCAGTGCTGGGCTTCCCCCCTTCTTAACTAAAGGAGCGGGCATGTTCTCGGGACTGATGCTCAGCCAATACACGGCCGACATGATGATTGTCGAACAGCGGATTCTTTCCATGCCAGCCTCGATTCAATCGATTCCGGCCGCTGCTGACCAAGAAGACTTTGTCTCCATGGGAATGAACACTGCCTTGAAAAACCAACAAATATTGGATAACGCCTACGGCGTGTTAGGCATTGAATACATGGCTGCTGCTCAAGCCCTCGATTTTCGTGATTTTACCCATGGAAAAGGAGTGAGCACTGCACACCAAGTGATCCGCCAACATGTAGCACATCTGGAAGAAGACCGGCCCTTATACCGGGACCATAACACGATGAAAGAGTTGGTTAAATCGGGAGAAATTCTAGCTGCCGTGGAAGAAGTTGTTGGGCTCCTTGATGGACGGGAATAAGTAAGGCCAGTTCCAAGGAGTTATTAATTTAGATCTTCTTCCCTATTGTGAGGATCAATCGAGACAAGTTTAAAGGAAGGTTAATTAATCTTCTTGTTTAAGTTTGTTTATCTACTCAACAGCTACTGTTTTTTTAAGGATAAAACGAAATGACGTCCCCAGACAAAGGCAACTACCGCTCCTAAAATATTGCCGGCAACTATTCCCCACCATACTCCGGCCAAATCATGAAGAACCAAAACCGCCAGGATATAAGCGATCGGGGCAGCCAAGACAATAGTGCGAATAATAGTGGCCGTCAAGGAGTAAAGGCCTTTTCCTGTTCCCTGAAACATCGAGGAAGAAAGCATGCCAAAAGAAGTGGCAGGATAATATAAACACATTGTCCGCAAGAAAACCACCAAGTCAGCCCGAATTCTCAGCCCTTCTTTGGTTAAGGTAAACAAAGTGGCGATATACGGGGCTAAGATGAAGGTTAGTAATGCGATAACCACTTCAACCACCACCCCTAGCTTAATGGCATAAAGATAGGCATCGTCTAATTTTTGATAATCCTTACCTCCATAGGCAGCTCCAGTTACCGAAGTCACAGCAGTGGCCAGACCA
>DQWD01000333.1 GCA_011042725.1 Candidatus Aminicenantota bacterium
GGACTTTTTCATCATTAATTCCTTTTTGTAAAGCAAGTTATTTTTCTTTAACAAAGGCTATCTTAATTGTCAAACACCAAGATCAAGAAACTCAATAAAAAATTGTTGAGAAAAATTGGTGACAGCTCACCAAAAAAAGTTGGGGACAGCTCACCTAATTACCCTATTTCTTAATTGGTGGCAGTTCACTTATTTACCCTATTTAGAAGGGGAGGGTTGATTAACTTGAATTTAGATGTCGAGCGTTGGGGTAAGAAATTAGAGCCATCCCCAATTTGGCATTTGACCAGCAAGGCCCCTGAAAGAAGGGGAGAAGGGAACATATGTTTCTCTTCCCGTTGAGTTGAGGGCCAATTAGATTGCAAATAGTCAGGATAACACGTAAAATAAGAAAACAATTGTCAACAGTTAAACAGGAGATATGGATATGAACCAAAGAGAAGATATCTCTCAAGAGCAGTTTTCATTTGGCAATCTAAAGGATTATTCCTCCCAAGATATCCTGAATTTAGTTCATAAATTTGATTTTCGAAGAATTTCCTTTCGCTATCTTGGTTTGGATGGACGATTTAAGCAGTTAATAATTCCCATCAATGGTCTTAATTCCCAAGAAATCGAGAAGATCCTGGTGGAAGGGGAACGAGTAGATGGGTCATCTCTTTATCCTGGAATTATTGACTCTACTTATTCTGATATACTGATCATTCCTGATTTATCGACAGCCTTTGTGGATCCCTTTGATGAACGAAATCTATCTTTTATTTGTCGTTACCGGAAAAAAGATGGGGAGCTGGCCCCTTTTACCTTGGATACAATTTTACTTCAGGCTGAAGCTCAACTCAGAAAAACAACTGGCCTCGAGTTATGGGTAGGAGGAGAGCTGGAGTTTTATTTAATTTATGATCACGAAGATATTTTCTACTCACCTGAAACTCAAAAGGGCTATCATGAATCATCACCCTTTATTAAGGGCCTTGATTTCTTGAAGGAAGCGGCCGAAATGATTCAGAAAATTACCGGAGCAGTCAAGTATGTCCATAGTGAAGTCGGTTGTTTACCTCATCTGGAAAGTGAAAATCCCTTTTTGAAGGGCAAGACACTGGAACAATTAGAGATTGAGTTTAAAACAGAATCAGTGGTTTCGGCTGCTGATCATTTGGTTTTGGCCCGCTGGATTTTGCGCCAACTGGCCGCCCAGAAAGGAATGTTAGTAACTTTCACTCCCAAAATCGCTGAAGAGGTGGCCGGAAATGGATTTCACCTCCACCTGGAATTAATGAGAGAAGGGCAAAACATCATGGTGGCTCCGGATGGCAAATTAACCCAAGAAGCCCTGCAGCTAATTGGCGGCTTGTGTAACTCGACCGGCTTTTTTCTTGCCTTCGGGAACACCATGGCGGCTTCTTATTACCGGCTAGTGCCTAATCAAGAAGCCCCCACGCAACTATTTTGGAGCGATTGTAACCGTTCGGCCTTAATTAGGGTTCCTCTCTTAAATTCTCATTCCCAAACTTCTCTCTCCAAGGAAACATCAACCCGAAAAAGAGGACAAACAGTGGAATTAAGAAGTCCTGACGGAAGTGCGTTGATTCATCCTTTATTGGCTACAATCTCCCTTGCCGCCCTTCAAGGCTTAACCGAGAAAAATTCTTTGGATATTGCCTCCCAGTACTACTTGAGCCAGGAAGGAGCTTCTAATTTCCCTAAAGAAAAATTTCCTCTTTTACCTTCAAGTTGTGGCCAAGTGGCCCGGCTGGTCCAAGACAAACGGCAGTGGCTAGAAAAAAATAACGTTTTTCCTGCCGCGATTGTGGATTACATCATCAAGCTGCTCGAAGGAGAGGAGTTAGAAATCATCACTGGAGAGAGAGGAACTGACTTGCAAAAAGTACTTCACCGCGATTTACATCGACATTAGGCAGCATTTCTAAAACCGTGATGGAAAAATGGTGGCTGGTACCTTATTTTGGCCGGTGGCATTTTCAAGAAAGCGGGCTAAGATAGGGCCTATCACCATTTTTCCCAGCCCAAGAAAAAATGAGAAAGAAATATTTTGTTGGCCTCCATTTCTTTCTTCTCGGCTAATATTTATAATTCAAGCTAATGGCTATTTGCCAAGCTATCACGGTTTTGGAAATACTTACTCGACATTAAGAAAACTTGCAATTTTTTGAAAATTTGGTTATTATATAGAAAACCTTGCTGGGCTGGCTGGGCAAGGTTTAGATCAAAACCCTCCTTCATATCCCCTTTTTGCTTATTTCCCCATACCCCAAACAGCCAGCACCTCTTTATATCTTGTTTGGTCTAGATTCTAATCTAAGTTCTAGCGGCGGATACGTCTAAATCCAGAAACTTCGACGAAATCAAGTCTTTCTGATTTTTCTAATTCATCAAAAAGCAGATTTAAACCCAACACATCACTGGCCATATGACCGGCAATAACGACGTTTAAATTGGCTTTTTTGGCTCGCTCGAGGTGTTCCTCACTGTAATGCATGCCTACCAGGGTGCTTATCCCTCGGGAGGCGAGGTTGTCAAAAATCTCTTTCGAGCCTTCAGTCCCCCCGGTCATGTCGACGAATATTTGCCCACATTTGTTGTTTTCTGAACCACTGACAATCTTGGGGGCTACTTGCATTTTTTTGTATATTCGATACTCTGGGATTTCATTCAATATTTCCAAGATATCCTTAAGCTGGCAAGGTTTTTTCTCTTCAAATAAGTTATGAAGATACCGGGTGACACAATTATCGGCGGGCGTATGAATACACA
>DQWD01000029.1 GCA_011042725.1 Candidatus Aminicenantota bacterium
CTTGCTTCAAGTTCCCCGAATCAAGACGAGGTGGAAACACAACTTCAAAATCAAAGCCATACTGTTCCAGGATCCATCTTACCCATCCCGAAGCCATCGAACCCCCGTATCGATCCCAAAGGCCAATTCGAGGTTTTTCTAAATGCCAGGCCACAGCTTGGGGTTTTTGATCAAGCCCGTAAAAATTAAGACCTTTGGCCTGGGCCAATTCATTCAGCACGGGCCAAAGGCTGTCCTTATTCTCGATGAATATTGAGCCTTCTGGAAATTCAATTTCACCGAAACGAAGAGGTGAATTTAACCAAGTCACCTTGAAACCTTCCTTAAGAAGCCGATTCACAGCTAAAACTGAATCATTGACTCGATGATCAAGCAGCCAACCAGCCTGGCCTTGACCGATGAGCTGTCCGGCCGGTGGTTTGGCCAAACCCTCAACCGGCTTAACTGGAGCTTCAAAGGCATCTAGAATACGATCAAATTCAACTCCCATCTGATAGGCCAACGTCCAACCCGCACTATCATAAGGAGGATTGGGAGGCCCGCCGGGATAGAGCCGGTCATCAGGGTGATTTTGAGACTCAAACATCGATAAAATATGGGGGCGAAAGGCTTGCGCTGTCTTAATCACATAGGAACCAGCCGGATAAAGCTTGCCTTGAACTTCGAAATCCTGAGTTGCTTGGTGCACCATTACTCCGGTCTTGATTAAGGCATTAACGAATTTAGTGGCGGTTAAAAAATCGACCTGATTGGCGGGAATAATATAACCCCGGGGATCACGATGTTGTGGGTCACGGAGAAGGTCCAGGTACTTTAGAGGGTAACCTCGACTCCGTCCCGAACCTACCATTTTAACCTTGTCCTTTTTCAAAGCTTCTTCAACTTCTTTGATCATGTTTGGAACAAGGGTCCAGGTGTCCTGACTCCCTTTACGAATGGAGTTTCGTCCCATCTGATAGATGTTATAAAGAAAGTCCTCTCGATACTTGGAAGCCAGGTTAAGAATCGCCCGGTCAGCGGTTAAAGCATATTCAATGGACTGGCGAAAATGCCACTTCTGGGGAAATATAGGAAAAGGATAATCGTTCTTGGGCAATAATTTCTGAGGGAGAAAGGGAATCTCCATTGGTGTGGGATGCCCAATTGTTTCGGTTAAGATACCAATCATATTATGAAAGTAGACCGTGGTTCGCAGCCCTCCATTCCACCAAGTAGAATAGGAAGCCCCTGAACGCATGGTCGCTCCGGGTTTGCCCTCGGCGACAAAACGATTGTGCATTGCTGCTCCAACTAACTCAATCCCTAAAGGCACCAAAGGATCATAAACATAATTAAAAGGATCTCTAAATGGAGGGGCAAAAAGCACTGTTCCCGACGGACCGCTCTGGTGGTGGTTGTAAACAATTTGAGGAAACCACTGATGATAAAAGACCCGGCAAACAGCCTCTGTTTCCGGCTGAGTTACCATGTAGAAATCCCGGTTATTATCGTGCCCAATGTACTTGTGATAAAGACGAGGCAAATTTCTAAATGTCCTCTTTTTCGGGTCTTTGTCCCGCATATACCAGTCGGCTACTAGCTCCAAGCCATCAGGATTGGGATTACAGGCGAGCAGAATGACATCATTCAAAATCCGGAGGGTTTCAGAATCATTTTGACTGACCATTTGGTAGACCAGCTCAATTAATTGCTGAGAACCAAGCACTTCAGTGGCGTGAAGCCCTCCATCTATCCAAACTACTGCCTTCCCTTCCGCAGCCAAACTTCGAGCTTCTTCGTCGGTCAAACCTTGGGCTAAGGCAAGTCGTCGGGAAATTTCTTGATAGCGAACCAGGTTTTGCTGGTTCTCAGGCGAAGTGATGATGGCCATGAGTATCGGCCGACCTTCTGCTGTCTGGCCGATTACTTTTAGTTTTAACCGGCCTGACTCTTGAGCCAACTTCTCCCAGTAGGCCACCATTTGGGTATAATTGGCTAAGCAATAATCGTCTCCAATGTTAAAGCCAAAATGCTCCAGAGGGGTAGTGATTTTCCCCTCGGCTTTAATTAAAAATGGAAAGAAAACCAGGAGGAAGATAACGATCACTCGGCAAAAAAACAATAATTTTCTCATGACTAACTCCTTCCATGGAATCTAGTTAACGTTATAGAAAATCTAGTTAAAGCAAAAGTCTTTTTTTTCCAATGCTCCTGGAGAGGTTAAAACCCATTGCTTGAAACCAATATTCCCCGCTTGGAAAAAGCTGACTATTTGTTTCTCCATTAGTTTCTCTCTTCACGCTTGTCCCCTGAAATTCCGATTTGCTTTTCACCATCATCTTCATCAGGCACACTGGACAAAAAAATAACACTGGTCTCTAATTCCTCCGGCAATTATTTAGATATTTAGATGGTCCCCAGCAGAAAACTGTTTTCAAATCCATTAGGGAGGGGAAAATAAGGCTAGTTAAGTGACGAAAAAAAAACATCGAAAATTGATATAGCAAAGCCCCCCCTGTTAGTCAATAACTTTCAATTAATCCCACCTTTTCTTTTTAAATTATTTTCTTCTTATTTTCTTCTTGTATCTAGCCCTGCTGCTCCGCCTCTCAGTGACTTCTTTTCCTCAGCGCTTCCCTCCCTTCATTTCCTTTCCCCGGTAAAAGACAATTGGAAATTAATTTCGACGGCCTAAAAATCCGCGAGGATTTGACTAATACGGGGAAATGGATTACCTTTTCC
>DQWD01000326.1 GCA_011042725.1 Candidatus Aminicenantota bacterium
CCACCTCCCATGAGTGAACCAGAATTAGTCCAATTTTTTGATGAATTGGCTCATCAGCAGAATAAATATGCTTCTTTTCAGAGTTTTTTAGGGGGAGGGGCTTATCCCCATTTCATTCCGGCGGCAGTTGATTATTTAAGCAATCGCGGCGAGTTCCTCAGTCCTTATACCCCTTATCAGTCGGAAGTAAGCCAGGGAACACTCCAGATTATCTTTGAGTTTCAAACCCTCATTTGCCAACTTACCGGGTTGGATATCGCCAATGCCTCTCTCTACGATGGGGCCTCGGGAGCCGCCGAGGCGGTATTGATGGCCCAGCGTCTTACCCGCCGGACAAAAGTAATTATGGCGGCCAGCATTCATCCTCAATATCGCCAGACGATAAGGACTTATTGTCAAAATATCGGACTAACTATTGAAGAGGTCCCTTATACCGAGGAGGGAAGGGTTGACTTGGCTCAACTAAAGCAGAAGGTAGATGAAGAGACTGCGGCTGTTGTTCTCCAATCACCTAATTATTTTGGCGTGGTTGAAGAATGGAGACCTGTGTTTGAGATTGGCCATCAAAAGAACGCATTGGGTATTGCTCTGGTAGCCGAGGCTTTGTCGCTAGCTCTGCTTTCTTCTCCTGGGGAAGAGGGAGCAGATATAGCCACCGGTGAGGCTCAGTCATTTGGTTTGCCTCTTTCTTTTGGAGGCCCTTACCTTGGATTTATGGCTTGCCGGAAAGATTTTCTCCGCCAATTCCCAGGTCGGATAGTTGGAGAGACAAGAGACGTGGAGGGTAAAAGAGGCTATGTCTTAACGTTATCCACCCGCGAGCAACATATCCGCCGGGAAAGAGCCACTTCCAACATCTGCACCAATCAAGCTTGGTGTGCCTTGCGAGCTACGATTTTCTTGGAATCCCTGGGGCGACGAGGACTGCGAGAGTTAGCTTTACACAATTTCCATAAAGCTAATTATGCCCGGGAGGAATTAGCCAAGATTCCTGGTGTTGAAGTAAAATTTAGCGGGCCGATATTTAATGAATTTGTCCTCCAACTTCCAGTGCCCTTTAGTCGCCTGGAAACTTATTTTCGCCAGCATGATATCCTACCGGGTTTCCAAGTTGAGAACTATTATCCAGAATTAAAAAATTGCCTATTGGTCTGTGTAACAGAAGTTCATTCCCAAGATAGCATTGACCAATTAAAATTTCATTTAAGGCAAGCGGTTGACCAAGCCACCGCCGAAGGAGGCTCATTATGATCCGAGAACCATTGATTTTTGAGATAAGTGATCAAGAAAAAAGTGCCTTTTTCCTCCCCCCTCTTGACGTCCCCCCCCAAGAAAAAGAACTAAGACGGCTTCCCTTAAGAGCTGAAATTAAGGAATTTCCTCAGGTTTCGGAACCCGAATTAGTCCGGCATTTTCATCGCTTATCGCAAACCAACTACTCAGTGGATGAAGGTTTTTATCCTTTAGGTTCCTGCACGATGAAGTTTAATCCCAAAGTGAACGAGAAAATTGCTTCTTTTCCCGGATTTGTTGATGGACACCCGCTGCTACCCGAAGATTTAGTTCAAGGCAATCTGCGAGTGTTGAAGATGCTGGAGGAATTGTTGATGGAAATAACCGGAATGGAAGCTTTCACTTTACAACCGGCGGCTGGGGCTCACGGAGAGTTAACCGGAATGATGCTTATCCGAGCTTATCTGGAATCGCAGGGAAATCCACGTAAATATGTGCTCATTCCTGATTCAGCTCACGGGACTAATCCATCAAGCGCTCATCTCTGCGGGTATCAGGTTGTTGAAATAAAGTCAAACGAGCAAGGCACTATTGATTTATCCTCATTGCGGGCGGCGATGACCGAAGAAGTTGCAGCTCTTATGCTGACTAACCCGAATACTTTGGGTATCTTTGAATCAGACATTGAGGAAATTGCAGCTATTGTTCATCAACGAGGTGGCTTTCTTTATATGGATGGTGCCAATATGAACGCTTTGATGGGGCAATTTCGTCCGGGAGATAGCGGCGTTGACGTTATTCATCTTAATCTCCATAAGACGTTCTCTACTCCTCATGGAGGGGGAGGACCTGGTTCTGGGCCGGTAGGAGTGACGAAAAAATTAGAACCTTTTCTTCCCGTCCCCGTGATCGTCAAAGATGGGGACAGGTATCGATTAGAATATAATCGGCCGCAATCAATAGGCAGAGTCAGAAGTTTTTACGGAAATTTCTTAGTAGTCGTTAAGGCTTTAGCTTATATCCGGGCCTTAGGTAGTCAAGGGCTAAAAGAAGTCTCTGAAATTGCCGTCCTTAACGCTAACTATATACGAAAGAACTTGGAAGGGATATATCATCTTCAGTACTCAACGCCTACTCTCCATGAATGTATTTTTTCCGACAAGTATCAGAAAAAGTATGGAGTAAATAATATTGATATCGCCAAAAGACTAATTGATTATGGTCTTCATCCACCCACTGTTTCTTTTCCTTTAACGGTGCATGGAGCCTTGATGATTGAACCTACTGAAACAGAAAGCAAACGAGACTTGGATATGTTTGTGGGAGCCATGAAAAAGATTGCCGAAGAAGCCGCTACCCAGCCCGAACTTCTCAAGGAAGCTCCCCATGGCACCTATGTGCGACGGCTAGATGAGACCAGCGCTGCGCGCCGCCCGGTCTTGCGTTGGCGACCTGATGTGGTTCAG
>DQWD01000201.1 GCA_011042725.1 Candidatus Aminicenantota bacterium
GCAGCTAATCCAGCCCTCCATTGCCGGCTGAGAAAAATAAGATTAATTACTAAAAAAATCAATTAAAAAGAGGGAGAAAAATGAGTGCTCAAGATTCAAATTACGGAGAAAAGGAAGCCCGGGCTGGTCTAGAGGCCCCTCTTCCTCCTCTGGAAACTTTTCCCAATCAATATTCCAACTACGAGATTAAAATAGAGATTCCCGAGTATACTTCTGTCTGTCCCAAAACGGGTCTTCCAGACTTTGGGAAAATTACTATTTGGTATGTTCCGAATAAAAGCTGTTTGGAGCTAAAGTCACTGAAAATGTACATTCTAGGCTATCGTAATCTTGGGATATTTTACGAGAATGCCGTTAATCGTATTTTAGAAGATGTGGTCGCCGCTTGCCAACCAAAAAGGGCCCGAGTTGTTGGCGAATTTAACCCCCGGGGAGGAATTAGCTCGGTAATTGAAGCCTCTTATCCCCGAGAAGAAGAAATAAAGAAAACCTAGGAAAGCGATAGCTTATTAATTCCTCTTTATGGATGAATGATGAAGCTTAAATTTACCTCCAGCCCCAAGTCAGACTTTGGTTGGACTGACATGGGTATGCTTCTGGCCATCACTTTATGGGCTTTAAATTTCTCGGTAATCAAAATTGCCTTACGGGAATTTACTCCGCTTGGCTTTAACGGGGTTAGGTTAATTTTTGCCTCGGGTATTCTTTTCCTGTTTATTTTGCTTAAAAAAGAAAAAGTTGGGCTGTCTCGCCAAGATTGGCTCCGTTTTTTATTTCTGGGCTTGGTCGGGAATACTTTCTACCAGCTGTGCTTTATTCACGGCTTGAATTGGACCACGGCCTCTAACTCGGCCCTCATTATTGCCATGTCCCCAGCGATTATTGCCTTGGTTAGTACTGCTTTTCGACATGAACGGCTGAGTTGGCTTGCATGGGGGGGGATTATCATTTCTTTCATTGGGCTCTACTTAGTGATTACTCAACAAGCTGGAGGCTTTGAGTGGTCTTTAGCTAATTTGAAGGGGGATTTGCTCATTTTAACCGGCAATTTTTTGTGGGCGATTTATACGGTCAGTTCTAATAATTTCTTAAAGAAGTATTCACCTTTAAAATTTACGACTTGGACGATGATCATTGGAGCCGTTTTTTTTCTTCCCTTTGCTTGGGCGGATTTAAGGTCTCTTCCTAAAGCTCAGATTAGTTTTACTGCTTGGGGAGGTTTAATCTATTCCGGGCTTTTTGCCCTCGCTGTGTGTTATGTTCTCTGGTATTCTTCGGTGAAAAAAGTGGGCAATAGCCGGACCGCAATTTACGATAATCTCGTGCCTCTTTTTACCATTGTTTTTGCGGGGTTGATTTTAGGGGAGAGACTTACTTGGCAACAGGCATTGGGAGCCGTGGTGATCCTTAGTGGGGTAATAATGACTAGATTAGGGAAGGTTGAAGCCAAGGAATTGGTCACTAGTAAAGATTAAACTAGTCTTGCTGAGACTTAGAAAATAAAAACATATAAAGATCATATAAGGATAAAGAGAAAGATAAAATAAAAGACAAGACTAAAAAATTAAAAGGGAATAAAGAGGGGACCTAAAGACACCTTCCTTTCCTGGAAGGGAGGTCTAAGCTAAGGCAGCTTATAAATTTTGTGCAGTTGGAGGCCGAGGCGGAGGGGAGAAAGCCCACTTTGAATCGAAGATTGATAAAGACGCCACGCTTTTTGTCGGCTCCATTTGAGATTAGACTGGGGTTGAAGAATAAGAGGAGTAGTAAGAGGGAAAGAGCTGCGGAGGTGCTTAATGACCTCCAAGGTTAGCTCTTGACTGACAACTAATTTGACTTCCCGGGCGAGATTCAAGAATTGGGGCTGGAAATTATAATCGGGTGGTTTGGGTGAAATGGTCCACCAATCGACGGCGATATCTTGGAATAGAGTGGCATTGGTTTCGACTTGGAGGTTGAAATTACTTTTTTTAAGGTGCCAAACTAATTGTTTTAGGTCCTGGGCAAGAGGCTCTCCCCCTGTCAAGCACACCCAATTACTGGGCCATTGCTGGTAGAGTTCTTGGACTTTTTGCTTAATTTCATCAATGGGGAGCAACAATCCTCCCTTCCAGGCTGATTTGGTATCACAGAAAGAGCACTTGAGGTTACAGCCGGCCAAGCGAATAAATATAGTGGGCTCACCCCATCTTAATCCCTCTCCTTGAATAGAGGCAAAGATTTCTTTAATCTTCAGAGTAGGTGGCTGAGGCATCCTCTGATTCCCAAACGGTAACTTCTTTGACGGGCATCACCTTTTTGAGCTCGAGGTAAAAATGGCGGGCTAAGTTTTCGGCTGAGGGAGGAAAACTATAAACCTCGTTGAGAAGAGTATGATCGGGGAGAAGAGCAGCTAGGTGGGCTTTAATTTGCGTAAAATCGAGGCTTATTCCGGTTTGGTTAAGTTCGTGCGTGACGACACTAACTTCCACAAAAAAGGTATGGCCATGAATTTTTTCGCACTTTCCTTTATAGTCTTTAAGATAGTGAGCAGCCTGAAACTTATCTCTTACTTTGAGGATCCAACTCATAATTTCATCCTTTCGATGATGCTGATTAATTATTTACTTGTTTTTTATTTTTCCTTCTTTTTTTAGGCGAGTGAGGAGATGGTCTTCGTGGCCAAC
>DQWD01000102.1 GCA_011042725.1 Candidatus Aminicenantota bacterium
ACTTCGCGAAAAGGCCACAAACAAGCCGGAGTTGCTAAAAGGCCTGTTTTACGGTCAATCTCAACAAAACTTAAATTGGGTGGCACCAGAAATTCTTCCCTCTTAAATTCTTGGTCATTTTCTTCAGCTAGTTTTTTTTCTGAATCGATGATTTTTTGAAAAAACTCTATCCATATGGGTAAGGCGGCCACAGCACCAGTTTGTCTTTCCCCGATGGTGATTTTAGTATCATGGCCTATCCAGACCCCCGCACAAAGCGAAGGAGAAAAGCCAACAAACCAGGCATCGGTATACTCATCGGTCGTACCTGTTTTACCAGCCAAGTCAATATCTCGCAGAAGATAGCTGGCCGCCACCCCAGTTCCTCTCTCAATCACTCCCTTCATCAAATAAGTCATCATGAAGGCAATCTGAGGAGAAATGACTTCATCTTTCTCCAGTTTAGCTTCTTCGAGAACATGACCATCTTTATCTTCAATTCTAGTTATAAAATAGGGATGGACGCGAACCCCATGATTGGCAAAAGTTGAAAAAGCCGACACTATCTCCCAAAGCCTGACTTCAAAAGCTCCTAAAGCCAAAGAAAGGTAAGGATAAACAGGAGAAGTGATACCAAATTTTTTACAATACTCGACCCCTCGTTGCGGAGATATATACTCTAAAAGTTTAGCCGTAACAATATTTCGTGATTGTTCCAACCCCATTCTTAAGGTTACTGCTCCCTTGTAGCGACGGTCATAATTATTTGGAGCATAAGGCTCATCAGACCATTCATCAAAAAACTCGGTGGGTTCATCCACAATCCGGCTGGCTGGGGTATAGCCATTTTCCAAAGCCGCCGTGTAAAGAATCGGTTTGATAACCGACCCTGATTGACGGAGAGCTTGGGTCGCCCGATTCCATTGGCTTCGCCGAAAAGAATACCCTCCGATCATGGCTTTAACCTGACCCGTTTGGGGTTCAATGGCCAGGAAAGCCCCTTCGATTAAAGGTTCTTGATCTAAAGAGGCTTGGATAAGTTTATTTTCTTCATCTATTTTTTTTATCTCGACCTGGATAATATCTCCTCTCTTTATTAAGCGGGTTAAATTATTTGTCTTTGTCCATCCAATTCCTTGGTTACTCATCTCCCCTTGGTAATCTTTAATTTTTAACTTCGCCTTCCGCCGGGTAACCTCTAAAACAACAGCTTCCACCACATCTCCTATTTTAAACTCTGGTCGGAGCCAGGTGATCAAATCTTTTCCCTCATAACTATCAACATCTTCCACCCCTTCGCTCGCCAGGTTTCGTTTATCATTTCGCCACCCAGCCCTCTTATCAAGAACTCTCAATTGCTTTCTTAACGCTTCCTCAGCGTATTTCTGGTAGTCAATATTTAAGGTGGTATAAACTTTTAATCCTCCTCCATAGAGAGCATCAACACCGTAAGTCTTTTCCAGGTATCTCCTGACCTCTTCTTTAAAATAAGCGGCAAATTCAGAATCCATCCGATGAAGAGGCAACACATTCAAAGGTGTTTGCTTGGCTTTTTCGGCCTGTTCTGGAGTCAAAAACCCTTCCTCAACCATGCGGTTGAGGACATGATTGCGTCGCCGCAACGTTCTTTCGGGGTGGCGATAAGGGGAATAGATAGCTGGCCCTCTTAATATTCCAGCCAACAGAGCCACTTCGGGAAGGGTCAGTTCGCTAACATGTTTACCGAAATAAAGCTGAGCCGCCGCTTCCACCCCATAAGCTCCATGTCCCAGATTAAACTGGTTACAATACATGGTTAAAATCTGTTTTTTGGAATAACGTTTTTCAATCTGGAGGGCCAGAATCAACTCCTTGATTTTCCGGCGCAAGGTTTGACGGCGGTGGAGAAAAAGCTCCCGGGCTAACTGCTGACTGATGGTGCTTCCACCATGGAGCCGGCCTGAACGCCGAACAAGGCGTAAATCTTCTCTGATAGCTCGCAAGATTCCAAGAAAATCAATTCCATGATGACGATAAAAGCGAGGATCTTCGGTAGCTATAATTGCTTTTATGAGATAATGAGGGATCTCTTCAAAGCTCACCTCTACTCTTCTCTCAGTGGCAAATTGCCCAATAACTTCTCCATTATCGGCATAGATGTAAGTCGTAATGGGAGGCTCAAAAGTCTCCAAAGCTTGTATTGAAGGAAGGTTCTGGAGGATAGCTTTTAAAGTGCCAATGGCCACTCCTCCTCCTAAAACCATGAGGACGAGGCAAACCAAAGCAAATCGCTTCCAGAATATTTTTGTTTTCCAGGCCTTAAAAGAGAAATGAGGGCGTTTAATTGGGGGCCATTTAATTTTTAAGCTAATCCTCTTTTTCTCTTTTTTCTCTGTTTCGGTCATTTCTTTTCTAATATAGCAGAATGGGGCTTTATCTTCTAGAAGATCAGGTTATCACCCTTAATTAAGCTTTTCTAATTAACCACAATCTTAAGCCAAGAAATTATTAATTAAGTCCTGAAGGTGGAGTTTAATTTTAGAAAAAATCTCATCAGGAGAAGCTGAAGCATCTAGGTGAATGATGTTCTCTTCTTTAAACGAGGCAAACAACTTATTGACTTTAGTCAAGTAACTTTCTTCCTCAAATAGGATTTCTTTTCTCTGGCGGCTAGTTATCCTTTGAAGACTAAGCTTGGGTTC
>DQWD01000033.1 GCA_011042725.1 Candidatus Aminicenantota bacterium
AATTTCTCTTTCTACTAGTTCTAAATAATAAGCAGCGCGAGCATATTTTGGAAAGGCATAATCAAAATTAAACTCCATAACCAAGGGCAGGAAGATGGCGTTGGTTACTCCGTGAGGAAGATCATACCAGGCTCCCAGGGCTTCAGACAAACAGTGAACCGCCCCCACGTCGCTTTGACCAAAGGCCAGGCCGGCTACGGTGCTTCCCAACATGATTCTTTCTCGAGCTTGATGATTATTCTTTATGTCCAGATAAGCATCTTTTAAGGAGGTAATAATCAATTTAATGGCTTCTAGCGCCAACAAGTCGGTAAGATAAGTAGCTGGTTTGACGTTCAAAGCTTCTATTGCATGGGTCAAAGCATCCAAACCCGTGGAGGCCACTAAAGAAGAGGGTAAAGTCAGCAAAGTATCGGGGTCAACTAGGGCAGTATGGGGAAACATTTCGGGTCCTTTGATACTCATCTTGAACTTTCGATTCTCATCGGTTACCACCGCCACCCAAGTTACTTCACTACCTGTCCCACAAGTTGTCGGAACAGCAACTACTGGAACCGGGGGATGAATATATTTTCGGCGGCCCTCATAACTAGCAATTGTCCCTGGATTGGTGACCAAGAGGGCGATTGCTTTGGCAGCATCTAAGACACTCCCGCCGCCAATTCCCACCACCACCGCCGGTTGGAAACGCCGAGCTAAGCAAGCAGCTCGATCAATCGTTGAACTTTTAGGATTGGCTTCCACTTCATCAAAAACTTCAATCTCCGCTAAATCTCCTAATAAGGAATCAATCAGTCCCGCCGCTCTAATCCCCTGATCTGTTACCCAAAGAATTTTGCCTTGGGGCCAGTTTTCGGCCAGGTAATTTCTCAAACCTTGGGCCACACCCCGGCCAAATTTCAAGCGGGTAGGAAAATGAAAGTCAACCACTTTTTATTGCTTAATGAGAAACCGATGTCGAGCGAAAATCAAGCCCCTCAGTGTTGGCCATATCCACTATTGCTAAAAATAAAATCTGAGCCAAATCTTCCATTATTTCAGGAGTAATAGTCTCGATATCATCTTTAGGGTTATGATAATACGAAGGGGCCCCAAAAGCACTCCAAGAAATAGTCGGGACTCCTTTCCACATAAAGCGGGCCGCATCTAATCGGGGTCGAGCTAAGTTAGCAAAGTAACTAGTTCTGATCTCTCGATGGATGTAACTGTCATTGGCTTTTTGGAAAAAAGACCAAAATTTTGGATAATTTTCAGCGGCCAAAGCACGTAGCTTGTCACCACAGCCTACTCCGTCCATATTAATGAAAGCCAGAGTTTTTTCCAAAGGAAAGACAGGATGTTGGCAGTAGTAATCTGATCCAACTACTCCTTGTTCCTCCGAGCCAAACAAAATAAAGAGGACCGATCTTTTCAATTTAACCGGGGACTTAGTTAAAGCCTCAGCTAACCCCAAAGTCACGGCGACCGCCGAGGCGTTGTCATTGGCGCCGGGAATCATCGTATAACAATAACCTAAGTGGTCAAGATGACCGCCGACAATAATAATTTCATTTTTAAGTTGGGGGTCAGAGCCTTCGAGAAGAGCGATAACATTATAGCCCGTCCCCTCCGGATGATGTTCGGTTTTGTTCTTGATCGTAAAAATCTTCCCGGTAGGGAAAGACTGAGGTTTTAATTCTTTTTTAATCTTAGCTACCACTTCCTGATGACTTCGCCCCGTTCCCGCAAAAACATCATTGACCACCGTCGAGCCCACATGGCTATAAATAAAACCCTCCCGATAGGAATTATTGGGGTTAGCGATAGGTCCGTAGTTGTAAAGCATGCCCTTGGCCCCATGGGCCACTGCGTTTTCTAATTTATACTGATGAAAAGAATAGGGTCTCCATTTAAGAAATAAATCTTTTTTATCGGGAGAAACAGGGACTTCTCTCTCCATCATCACGATCTTCCCTTTAACGTCAACACCTTGGTAGTCATCATAACCAAGCTCGGGCGCAGTCACTCCATAACCAACATAAACCACCTCGGCCGTAATTTCTCCGGAAGCAGAAGTTGACCCGGGAATGAATTCATCAAAGTAATGATAATATTTCTTAATCGTTGCACCTTTAAAGGGAATATGCATAATTACTTCGCAGGGAGGAAAAACAAGCGTATAAGCAATCGGAAAAGCTTGAAAATAAGTGCCATTATCTCCCGCGGGTTTTAGTCCCCATTTTTTGAATAATTCAGCACACCAGCGAGCAGCTTGGTTATAACCTTCCGTTCCGGTGAGACGACCGCCATATTTTTCGGAACATAACTCTTGGATATATTGCAGCAAAGTATGACTAGAAATGGAATGCACTACTTGGAGGAGACTGGATTCCTTGGCTTGAGACGAAGATTGGGATTGACCAACCTGGGGCCAAGCTAAACTGACCAGGAGCAAAGTGATGAAGATAATTTTAATTTTTCTAGGCATTAGAACCTCCAGACGTTAATTAATAATTTTATTTAATATACCAAAATTAACTTAAAATTATCACCCCTAAAATTTAGATGAGTAACATTTGTTTCTCATGTCTTAGGAGAGCTTGCTAGTTGACTGGGCAAGAGTCGGAAGTTTGAGGAAAGTTTGGAGTTGGGCCATC
>DQWD01000132.1 GCA_011042725.1 Candidatus Aminicenantota bacterium
AGTTTAAATATTATTGGTAATCCATTCAAATTCTTAAATAAACTAATCCATCTCCCCCAGAATGATTGCCTTTGATTTATAGCTTTCCTGGCTAATTGGAAAACCAACAGTAAACTATCCATAATTAAATCTAAAACAGAAAAATTCCCAATCAAATCAACCAAATAACTATTCATCTTCTTTTCCTGGCAGGGAATAAAAAACAAAACGGATTTACCCCACTAAAAAATTTTGACTTTATTAACATTTTATTTTGCTCTTAGTAACAATCACAATGGCTAGACAATAACCCTCGTTTGCTAATCTCTTCTAGCCAGCCCAAGTTTCTCTAATTTCACCGTTTAGACCACTTTTCCGGGATTACAGATGTTTTTAGGGTCAAATACTTTTTTTATTTGGCGCATTAACTCGATTTCTACCTCGGAAAGGACTAGGTTTAAATAGGGCTTTTTGATCAACCCGATACCATGTTCACCACTGATTAAGCCTCCACGCCGGGTGCCATCCCGGTAAAGTTCTCCTCGCACCTTATCCACGGCTGGTTTCCACTCTTTTTCCGCCAGCGGGTAGCACTTTCCTTCTTCATACCGGCAACACATGATGTGGGTGTGAACATTTCCATCAGCCGCATGACCAAAAGTAGGTAACCATAGGCCATACCGGGCCGCCACCTCGTGAACCTTACGGACATGGGCAGGAATTTCTGCCCGCGGAACAACTATATCTAATATCTCGATGGTCCACTCTTTGATTGCCTCATAGATTTGACTGCGGATAGCCAAGACTTCTTCTTGTTTGGCCAGACTATCAGCAACATAGATATCTAAAGCTCCCTGCTCTAAACAGACCTCTCCTACTCTTTCCGAGAGTTCATCCATTTCTATTTCGCTGGAGGCATCAAGAATAATTACCAAGTCAGTGATTCCCTTCTTCGAAGGCCAAGTTTTTTTTAAGTAATTTTCCGTCAGGTGGATCACATCTTTGGGAACGAATTCCACTGCCAGCGGGATAATTTTGGCTTTGAAAAGCTGAGGAACTGTTTCAATGGCCTCTTCTAGCGAGGCAAAGGGAATAACCAAAGTCCGGTAGTAACTGGGAATAGGGTGAAGCTGAAGGATGGCTTTAGTAATTACTCCTAAGGTTCCTTCCGATCCAATGAGAAGATGAAGAAGGCTATAACCCGTTGAATTTTTCAGTAATTTTCCCCCCGGCCTAATTATTTTCCCCCCAGGCAAGACGACTTCGAGGCCCTGAACATAGTTTCGGACTACCCCATACTTGACGGCCCGAGCACCACCGGCGTTGGTGGCGATTAAACCACCAATCATCGCACTCTCTTCTCCTGGATGAGGAGGAAAAAAAAGTTGTTTCTCCTCTATGGCCCGATAAAAATCTCCTAACCTCACCCCTGCTTCAACCACGGCCATCAGATTGTCCTGGTCGATCTCGGCAATGCGATTCATTCTCTCTAAAGAAAGCACAACCGCCCCTCCGTGAGGTACACACCCGCCGCAAAGACCCGTCCCCCCTCCCCGGGGAACAATGGGGACTAACATTTCTTCCGCTAGTTTCATTAAGGCCGCCACTTCTTCAGTTGAACCTGGCTTGACCACCACTAACGGCATCTCTCCAATATCGGGCAGAGAGAATTCATCGTGACTATAATCCACCATTTTTTCGTCATCAACAATCAAATTGCTCGAGCCCACTACTTCGGCAAACGCCTGAATAATTTTTCGGCGCTCACCCATCTTGACCATTTTCTTCTTGCCTCCTAAACAACTATTCCTTGATAATGATGGCCGGGATCCCCGCTTCTCTTATCTTGGTGTTAAAAGCCGCCACTTCCTCAGTGAGGATGGAATTTAAGCGGCTCAATTGTTCATCAGCCTGAGCCGAAAGCTCTTTAAATAAAGCATAGGATTGTTCCGTGGGTCGAGCATCAGCACTGGCGACAATTGAAGCTAAGGCCGCAATTTTATTGTCCAAGAGAATGGGATAATTCAGCGGATCCTGGGGACTCTGTGATTTGGATTGAATTAAAACATCCTCTACCTGTTGGAGATGAGCCAAGACAGCCTGTCCTTCCTTTATCAATTCCTTGACGCCGGGGTAGCTCTTAATTTTTTTCAGATAATCCTGAATCTGGTTCTTGGCCGAGCGGAGGCGGTTAATGCCTCCATTCACCGCCGATAATTTATCCCGAATTCTAATCAACAAATCAAATTGGGCTTGTAGGTCAGCTTGAGTGGCTTCAAGACGGGGATCTTTTTTCCACTCCCATTCTTGGGTCATCGACCAATCCCCGATCTTTAATTTCACTCGATAACGCCCGGGCACGGCCACCGCCCCTCGCCCAGAGCCTCCCCAAAGGACTGCTCCTGGAACTCGGACGGCAT
Organism: Candidatus Aminicenantota bacterium; assembly: GCA_011042725.1. Taxonomy (GTDB): domain Bacteria; phylum Acidobacteriota; class Aminicenantia; order Aminicenantales; family Aminicenantaceae; genus JdFR-80. The sequence goes on from DQWD01000132.1 coordinate 2,400, forward strand.
CAGGGTAACGCATATCCCAGATAAACCGGTTCATGCCTTTCTTGACCGAAACCGAGGTTCTTCCTCTCCCCCAAAATTCTTGTCTTTCAGAAACAGTAGGGGGACGTCCGGCTTGACTGGAAAATGTCTGGATTAAATTACCTTCGGCATCATAAAATTCCAATTCCACCGGCTGGCGAGGAATCTCTCCTAAATAATAATAGATGACTGACCCAGAAGGAGGATTTTCACCCAT
>DQWD01000118.1 GCA_011042725.1 Candidatus Aminicenantota bacterium
ATATGCATCAAAATCACGGTAGCCCGATACTTCTTGGCCAAAGGAAGGATTTCGGGATCAAATCTTCCGGCACTTATATCATTGATGATGTCAACACCTTCATCTAAAGCTTGTTGAGCAACATAAGCTTTGGTGGTATCAACGGAGAGGAAACAGTTAGTTTGCTTTCGCAGGCCCTTGATAACGGGAAGAATTCTCTCCACTTCCTCTTCGGCAGTAACGGGATTGGAGCCAGGGCGGGAGCTTTCTCCTCCGATATCAATGATATCTGCCCCTTGCTCTACCATCTGGAGCCCGTGCTCGATGGCCCTTTCCGGAGATAGGAAACGCCCTCCGTCTGAAAAGGAATCGGGAGTAACGTTAAGAATCCCCATTAGCCATGTTCTCTCACCAAGAAGATATGAATTATTACGAAGGGTAAGGCGAGTAATTTTTCGCTTCATCTAGGTTAGGCTTCCCTCAGGAGTAGATTTTTTTACTCGAGGAGGTGACTTTTGGGGCTTGAGAGAAGTGGTTTTCACCTTCTTGGGTGAGGTTTTTTCTCTTGGCCCTCTCGCCATTCTTTTTTTCGGCGATGATTTAAGCGGTTTCCCTTTTAGAAGTTTCTCTATTTCTTCTGAAGAAAGAACTTCTTTTTCCAGCAGAGCTTGGGCAATATTTTGGAGCTTATCTTTATTTTTTTCTAGAAGATCTTTGGCTCGATTATAGTTGCGAAGGATGATTTTTTTTACTTCCTCGTCGATTAACTGAGCGGTTCTTTCACTGAAATTTTTATGGGTAGTTAGGTCCCGTCCTAAAAAAATCAGGTCGTCTCTTTCGCCAAAGGTCAGAGGACCAAGATCAGACATGCCATATTGACAGACCATTTTGCGGGCAATTTCAGTAGCTTTTTCAAAATCATTGGCCGCTCCAGTTGTGGTTTTGTGGAGAAAAATGCTTTCAGCAATTCTACCGGCTAAGAGAACTGATAATTGAGCTTCTAGGTAATCTTGAGAGTAGGTATAGCGATCATCTAGAGGCAACTGTTGAGTTACTCCCAGCGCTAGGCCGCGAGGGATGATGGTTACTTTATGGATTGGGTCTGCTTCGGGAAGAAGAGCTGCCACTAGAGCATGGCCAGCTTCATGATAAGCAGTGCATTTTTTCTCCTCGTCGGAAATAATCATACTTTTTCGCTCGACTCCCATCAGCACTTTATCCTTAGCATCTTCGAAATCCTTCATCTTGACTTTATTCTGGCCCCGACGAGCTGCCAAAAGAGCCGCCTCATTGACCAAGTTAGCCAGGTCAGCTCCAGAAAAACCTGGTGTAGACCGGGCTAGAACTTGGAGATCAATGTCTTTGTCAAGAGGAATCTGGCGAGTATGCACTCGGAGAATCTCTTCTCGTCCTTTAATGTCGGGCATATTGACGACAATTCGACGATCAAATCTTCCTGGTCGAAGAAGCGCGCTGTCTAGAATATCAGGGCGATTAGTAGCAGCGATGAGAATGATGCCTTCATTGGAGTCGAAACCATCCATCTCGACCAAAAGTTGATTTAGAGTTTGCTCTCTTTCATCATGTCCTCCGCCTAATCCAGCTCCTCGTTGACGACCCACGGCGTCTATTTCATCGATAAAAATAAGGCAGGGAGCCTGCTTTTTCCCTTGATCGAAAAGATCTCTCACTCTTGAGGCTCCTACTCCCACGAACATCTCAACAAAGTCAGATCCGCTAATGGAGAAGAAGGGAACATTGGCTTCTCCAGCCACGGCCCGGGCTAATAATGTTTTTCCTGTTCCCGGGGCTCCAACCAGAAGAACTCCTTTGGGGATTCGGCCACCCAAGCGTTGAAATTTCTTGGGATTTTTCAGAAATTCGATGATTTCTTGGAGTTCTTCCTTGGCTTCGTTTACTCCAGCCACATCTTTAAAAGTAATTTTTTTCTGAAGACTAGAAAACATTTTGGCCCGGCTTTTTCCAAAAGAAAGAGCTTTGTTGCCGCCGGCTTGCATCTGCCTCATAAACACAACCCAGAAAAGAATGAGAATGATAATTGGCAACCAAGTGAAAAGGTAAGAAAACCAGGGGCTACGGTTGGCATCTTTAACTTCGATGTTGACCTTATGTTCCCTTAGAATTTTTACTAGATCGTTGTATTGAGGCGGAGCAATAGTTTTGAAAGCCGAGCCATCTGTGTATTCGCCTTCAATCTGATTCCCAGATATGGTGACCTTACCAATTTTATTCTGTTCAACTGAATCGAGGAAAACACTAAAATTGATTTCTTCGCGAACTGCGCCAGTTGACTGAAGCAAACTCCATAAAATAATTATGATAATTCCAGCGGCTAGCCAGAATAGGACGCTTTTATAAGACTTGGGTTGTTTTTTGGGTATAGGCATGAATCTTTTCCTCTTGAGGCTCTATTTTATCATCTTTTTGACGAATTGTTAATTTATTCCTTCTATCTTGACGTGATATCCAATGTTCGCTAATATAGCATTCGCCAGGTGGGGCTGTAGCTCAGCTGGGAGAGTGCTTGACTGGCAGTCAAGAGGTCGGGGGTTCGAGTCCCCTCAGCTCCACCATTTTTCCTCCAATAGAAGAAGGGGAGAATGAAAAA
>DQWD01000117.1 GCA_011042725.1 Candidatus Aminicenantota bacterium
ACCGGCGGGGCGAAAAAATTACTGGAATCGATTTGGACTAAATTTTATGATAAATATAAGCCTGCAGTTTGAGAAGTCTGCGGTGGTGAATGCGTGGGCCGTATTTGTCGCGGCCGTTCGAAAGGAGGTCTGAATGACAAAGAGTGGTGATTATGCTGATTTGATCGCCCTGTTCCAGGAATTTCGAGAATTCTTGAAGCCAAAGGTGGTTGATGGTGTGCCAGATTACACTTCTTCCTCGATGGAGGAGAAGTATAGAGAATTAAAGATATATCAGCAGCGACTGGCTGCGATTGATCCAACGGGATGGCCTGTAGCCCGCCAGGTTGATTACCAGGTTGTCCGGGCTGAGATGAACGGGGTGGATTTTGATCATCGAATTCTGCGGCCATGGGCGCGGGATCCAGGATTTTACAATATTATAGATGGTATGTATCCTCGCCTTATTGTTCATTACACCAGGATGCTTTCTGACTGGCCGTTGAGCGCTCCTCGATTACCTCTGCCAGATAAAGAGATTCCGGAATTCAGGATGAAGCTTCAGGCTATACCGAGACTTTTTGAACAGGCCAAAGAGAATCTAACCGAAGGTTCAGGGGAGCTGGCGACGATTGCCATTCGGGTTAAAGAAAAAGAAATTTCTTTTTTGGAGGGGCTTATCTCTGGGTTAACCCAACATCACCCCCGTTTGGTTCAAGATGCCACTCAGGCCCTGGCTGCCGTCAAAGATTTCAGAGAGTGGCTTAGGCAGAACAAAAGCAAAATGAAAGCTCCGGCCGGCATTGGCCGAGACAACTACAACTGGTGGCTGAGAAATGTCCAGCTCATCCCCTATACTTGGGATGAGTGCTTGACCATCATCCAAAGCGAATACAATCGAGCCGTTTCTTTTCTGAAGTTGGAGGAGCATAAGAACCGCAAACTTCCTCCCTTTAAAATCACCTCCAGTGAAGAGGAAAATCTGAAGCGTCAGAAGGAGGCCGCTGAACAGCTTTTTGAATTTCTGCGGCAGGAAGAAGTGATTTCCGTTCCTTCTTTTCTCAAGCCTCTTCCTCCCCATCATTATCCTCGGACATGGGGTATCAGCGCTTATTTAAATCCGGACGATTATGATTTTTTTGAGCAATGTTGCGATCGAGAACCCATGACGCAAATTACGCATACTTTTTTTGGCCATTATTATACAAGAGGCAGGACAATTTGGTACCAGGATGGAGACACTCGTCCCATCCGGGGTGTTATCAGGCTCTTTGATATGCATGAGGCCCGTTCGGAGGCCTTGTCTTTTTGGGTTGAAGAAATGTTGTTGCAACTAGGAATGCTTGATAATCGGCCACGGGCCAAGGAAATCACCTACATTTGGATGATTTTTCGCACAGCCCGGGCCCTTGTTGACTTAAAAATGCACAGCAACGAGTATTCATTACAGGAGGGCATTCAAAAATTCGTTCAGATGCTTCCTTATCCTTGGGCAGCTGAAGACAGTGATTCCGTGTGGTGGGATATTGAAGAAACACTGCGAGCGCCAGGGCATGTGACTTTCTATGTTATCGGTAAAAACATGATCTGGCAGTTACTCAAGGATAGAGCTTTCCAGTTGAAGGAAAAATTTACGCTTCGCCGATTCATGGATGATTTTATGGGAGGAGGCATAATTCCTATTTCTCTGACCCGATGGGAGATGACTGGCCTTGAGGATGATATAAAAAAATTGTGGTAGGCAAAGACAAAAAAGTTGTGGATCTAATGATATGATAGCAAACAAAGGGCGGAATTCATTAGCTTAAACTGAACGGAGGATTATTATTAATTATTTTTAAGGAGGGATAGAAAATGTCGGAGTTTCGTTTCCGCCTGTCAATACTTGTCCTTTCTTTTGTCTCTTTGATCTTATTCACTCAAGTATGGGCGGCAGAACAAGCGCAGCCGAAATATGAAGTGCGGCTAGTGAAAAGCCAAATGGTGCCCATGAGAGACGGAGTGCGGTTGTCGACTGACCTTTATTTTCCTCAAAAGGCAGGAGAGAAGCTGCCGGTTATTCTCATTCGGACTCCTTATAACAAGAAAAGTTACAGGGATCGAGAAAAAAGGCCAAGGGCTTATATCTTTGCTTCCCATGGTTTCGTGGTGGCTGTCCAAGACTGCCGGGGAAAATTCGAATCCGAAGGAATTTTTTCACCTCCGGCAGGACATGAGGCTGATGATGGCTATGACACGGTGGATTGGTTGGCCAAACAATCCTGGAGTAACGGCAAGATTGGCACTTTTGGCTGTTCTTACCCATCGGAAGTTCAAGCTGCCCAGGCTCCTTTGAGGCATCCTAATCTGACCTGCATGATACCGCAATGTGGTCCGATGATTGGGGCTGCCAATGGTCGTTACAGATATTGGTCTGGTTTTAAAGGTGGTGTTCTTGATTTAGCAGCCAGCATTTCCTGGTATTTTGAAGCTGCCTGCAAATATTCATTAAAACCGCCACCCGGCCTCTCTGATGAGGAGGTTCGTAAGATTCGTGATTTTTTTGAACCTGGTCCAGTTAACCTTCCTCAAGTTGATTTTGAGAAACTTAACTGGTACCTACCTCTTATTGATGTTATGAAAGCAGCCG
>DQWD01000043.1 GCA_011042725.1 Candidatus Aminicenantota bacterium
ATCCCCTTGGGATTTAAATCGCCGCTGTATTCAACGTCTCCACTTAAGGTGCTGACTTTAACTCGATAAGCCTGGCTTACATCCCCTAACCTGATGTCGCCACTTACCGACGTAGCCTCGACTGATCCCTCAAGTTGACCAATTTCAATCTCACCCGATACAGTTTTAACCTCGGTGTCTCCAGCTACCTGGTCAACCTTAATATCCCCGCTTACCGCATTCAAATCCACTCCATCTACAGCTTTCTCAACAGTTATATCACCACTAACTGTATTCAGGTTAAGAAAGCCTCCTATCTCCGTACAAGTCACATCACCACTTACGGACTTTACTCGCAGAGAAGCCTTGTCCGGGATGGATAAGCTGTAATTGACGGACACATTGAGATTTCGGAATGGACTTTTAGGATAGCGGGTAATAATGCTCACCGTATTACCTTCTTTTTTTACTTCAATATTAACCCTGGCGGCGTTTTCTTTGGCTTCTTTTTGGGTTGAAGCTCTCGCGATTTTAACCGCTTCTACCCTAACTTCTTTTTTGGTCCACACTTTAACTTCAACATTTCCGGAGATATTACTCAACTCGACCTTGCCGGAACGGTCAAGGCTGATCGTTTTCTCAAACTTTTCTTCGTACTTTTCCTTGCCTTTCACCGCCGCTGTCAAAGGCAACAAAAGAAAAATAATAAAACTTAAGAAAACAACTGAGAACCGGACAAAATTCCTTTGGTTAATCATTTTTTCCTCCTTTATTTTTAATTAATTACGTGTCTTTAATGGTTATCGTCCCTCCAGAAACATCACCTCTTCTAAAACGTTCACTTTTTGCTGATAAGCCAATAACAACTCATTCTGCAAACCAATATCTTCAGGATTCTGACGGATTGCTCGTTCATAAGAATCAATAGTGGTATCAATGACCGCCAAACTTTTTTGAAGTTCGGCAAGTAAAGTAGGGTCGAGGCTCTCTTGACGAGTAGTAAACGCTTGAGTCAAAGCTTCCACTGCTTTCTGGTAATAATGGCGGGCTTCCTCAAGTTTAGCTAAAGTATATTTTTGCTCTGATAAAGGATCTTTAACTCCAGGGCCCAGCCTTGGCCCCCAAACCACAACACTTACCGCCAACATGACCAAGATGAGAGCCGCCCCAACAGCATATCTGAATTTTGGCAAAAGACTAGGAAAGGATATCTTGAAACGAGACGGATAAGAGGGGCTAGGCTGAGTTTCTTCTTGAAGAAGAGAAGCCTGAATTTTTTCCCATAAGTGAGGGGAAGGTTCAAGTTCGGGTAGATTGGGAGCTTCTTCCACCAAACGATAGAGATCTTCATATAAATCGCGGCAATCTTTACACCGCTTCAGATGTTTCTCCATTTCTTCTTGCTCCCGGGGATTAAGTTTCTCATCAATGGATTTATTAATTAATTTCTTTATTCTTTGACATTTCATCTTTTCCCCCTTGGCCCAATTTCTTTCTTTCGGAGATATTCTCTGAGTTTTAACCGGGCCTTGAAAAGTTGAGACTTTGAGGTCCCTACCGAACTACCTAAAATGTTAGCAATCTCCTCATGAGTAAAACCTTGGACATCATGAAGAATAAAAACTGTTTTCAAGCCTGCTGGCAATTCACACAAAGCTTCCTCAATAGCCTGGTGAATCAAGGACTCATCTTTACCGACAGCTTCATCTACTGCTTCCAAAGAAGGCCCCTTTCTTTCTTCCAGGCTAAGGCCTTCCTCCAAGAATTCTGGATGCCGATGTCTTCGGTGCCGGCGAAGGTAACTGAGAGCAGTATTAATCGTCACTCGGTAGATCCAAGCTTGAAAAGCCTCGGCATTGGTTACTGTTGACATATTTTTGTATATTTGAATAAACGTTTCTTGTAATATATCTTCGGCTGCCTCTCGATTATAAGTATAGCGGTAGGCAAGGGAAAACAGTCGATTTTTCAAATGGGTGTAAAGAGAAGCAAAAGAATCCGGATCCTTCCGGTTATTTTTAAACCAAGTGACCACGAAATCTTCTTCGGCTCGCAATAGTTCTATTCTGTCATAATTACTCGAATTTTTAAACTCTTCATCTAGCATTGAATCTTGTTGGATTGCCCTTGGTATTTTGCTCAAGAGGCGATCAATAAAGGCAGAAAACATAGAAGTGGGACTTAGCCACCACGATTGAGCCAAGGTTAATTCAAATCCAATCATTTCATCTCTTTCAATGCTAAAGATGCATCAGCAAAGCAAAAGGTTGCTTTGTTTTTTGTTTTTTTAATGCCTTGGGATGAAGCTAACAACTCATCTTGTGCTTCGATTTTGGACGTAAGTTCGATTTTCCCAATATTTTTTGGTTCTCTCCCCTATTGTGGGGCCAGAAAAAATTAATGGGTTGAGATGGAGCCCCATATAGACATCCTACTAAAATCTAAAAACACCGGTAGAAAAGATTAATGAGTTAAGAGGAAGCCAGGTCTTCACATTTGACATTGTTTTCCTCTCAACTCCACACCCTGGCTTCAATTTATTGATTCAGGATTTTGTTCTGGCCTTTAATTTGTAAATTTAAATTATGAAGACTTGAGCGCCACTTAATAATTA
>DQWD01000274.1 GCA_011042725.1 Candidatus Aminicenantota bacterium
CCCGCTTCAGCGGGACCTTCTCCTTCCCAAATGATTTCTCCTTCTAAGGTTTTGACCTGAAATTTAACCTTTTCAGAGATCTGCCTACGCAGGTAATACCAAAAACTTAAAGCGTTAGGTTCATTGGGAGTGCTTATGTGGCGGTCTCCTTGGAGATAATAATTACCTCCGAATGTATGAGCCATGAGTTGGTATTCAGGTTGAATGGAGCAGAAATAGATTTCTTGCTCCAGAATGTCTGCGGTTAATTCTTCAAGAGGAGCAATATTAGTTAGATAAACCCCACGGCCGTAGGTAGCCACGATTAAATCCCTTTCCCGGGGATGGATAAGCAAGTCGGAAACAATGGGAAATTCAGGTAGGTTGGCCTTTATCTTTGTCCAAGATTGAGCGCGGTTCAGACTAAGGTAGAGACCGGAGTCAGTTCCCAAAAAAAGAAGAGACGGGTTTTTATCGCTTTCCACTAAAGCATTAGCCGGACCAGGGGGGAGTTTTGAGCCCAAAGCTTGCCAAGTTTGGCCCAGATCTTCTGTGCGATAAACAAAAGCCCGAAAATCGTCGCGGCGAAAGCCTGACTTTAAAACATAGGCGGTTTTTTTATCATGAGCTGAAGCTACTACCCGACTTACCCAATAATCTCGAGGGGCTCCAGCTTGAACCAGGTGGGGAGTAACCTCTTGCCAATTGGCTCCTCCATCGATGGTCACCCAAACTCGACCATCATCAGTCCCTACCCAAATTAAGCCTGGTTGGAGAGGAGATTCGGAAATGGTGGTAATAGTGCAGTAAGTTATATGACCTTGGCCCGCTATTTTTTCTTGATCGTTGGTGGTCAAATCAGGGCTTATTTCCTGCCAGTGATCACCTCGATCAAGAGAGCGGAGGAGAACCTGAGCTCCAGTATAAATGATCATTGGATTATGCGGCGAGATGAGAAGAGGTGGAGTCCAATTAAATCGATAAGGAGCCTTATTTTCCTCACGTTCCGGGATGACCGGTGTTCGAAGCCCAAGTTTTTGGTCGACTCGATAATGGCCTCCGAACTGAAAAGTATTATATAGCCACCGGCTATCAGTTAGATCAACCACATTATACATTCCATCTTGAGCGCCCACTGTTTTCCAATCGGAGAGGGTTACTTGCCCCGACCAGCCGTTGGAAGGTCCCTTCCATGATTCGTGATCTTGCAGTCCGGCGTAAATATTGTAAGGAATTTCATTGTCAACTCCGACGGCGTAAATTTCACCTATCGGCAGGTTATCGTAGAAGTCGCATGTTTTTCCCCCGTCATAGGTTTGGTAAACTCCGCCATCGCTGCCGAAGAGCATTCGTTGGGGATTCTGGGGGTCAATCCACAAAGCCCGCACGTCCCCAAAGGCATTGCGGAATCTTTGGCGAGGAGGCCAATCAACATCATGCCAAGTTCGCCCTCCGTCCTCAGAGCTGGCGAGGCACACTCCGGTGACAAATAAGCGTTGGTCATTGCCGGGATCGATTCTAATCTGGTTAAAAGAGTAAGCTGCTTTCCCTCCGATATTATCATGGGGCGAGTTCATTTTGATCCAGCTATCACCTCCGTCATCACTCCGGTAAATTTCACCACCGATGAGGCGAGGTTGGGGATTTAAGCCTCGTTCTCGGTCTTGACGAGCCTCTTCATTGGTGGGAGGGCGTGAATTAACATTCTCGATGACGGCATAGAGGATAGAGGGATTTTTCTGGTAAATATCCAGTCCAATGCGTCCGATTTTACCTGTAGGAAGACCTTGGATAAGCTTTCGCCAGGTTTGCCCCCCATCGGTAGTTTTATAGATGCCGCTTGCTGGTCCGCCAGCTTCGAAGTGCCAGGGGTAACGGTATTTTTCGTACATGGCTGCGTAGAGAATATCGGGATTTTGGCGATTAATGACTAGATCGATAGCGCCGACATTTTCATTGACATAGAGGACTTTCTGCCAGGATTTCCCGCCGTCTTCAGTTTTGAAAACTCCTCGCTCCGGGTTGGGAGTAAAAAGATGACCCATGGCGGCTACATAGACAAGGTCAGGATTTTGGGGATGGATAATAATACGGGCAATATGATGAGTATCTTCCAAGCCAAGATGTTTCCAGGTGTGGCCACCATCAAGGGATTTGTAGACACCATTACCGGCATGTGAGCTTCGAGCGTTGGCTTGTTCACCGGTTCCCACCCAGATAATATTTGGATTAGATGGGGCCACAGCAATATCTCCGATGGTCAGGGGGCCCACCTTGTCAAAAATCGGCTCGAAGGTTGTGCCGTTATTGGTGGTTTTCCACACTCCACCATGTCGAGTGGCCACATAGAAAGTATATAAATGAGCTAAAGGGGGAGATTCCGGGACAGCAAAATCAGTTATCCAGGCTCCGGTGCGGAAGGGTCCTAAGTTACGAAATGTAAAATTTTTCAAAAAGCTTGACGGCCGAGAAGAGATAATATCAGCGGTGGCAAACTGCCCACCCCCAAACAAGGAGAGGAGAAGAAAAGCAATGATAATATTTCGTGCTCTTGATGTTTTATTTTTGGGGGATTCTATTTTCATTGATACCTCCTTTTTAGTGGTGTTTA
>DQWD01000076.1 GCA_011042725.1 Candidatus Aminicenantota bacterium
GATTTATCACCTGACTCCCGAGTCAGGGAAAATCGATATCACCTCTATCGTAAAAAATACGGGAACGGTGAAGCTGGAAGACTTTCACTATTCCCTCTATAAAAATTCGGGTCAAGTCTATTCCTTCAGTCCTTTTAAAGAGTCTGATTCGAGTGGATCATCTGTCTCTTCGGTGGAGAAATCCCAGCTTCCTTTTTGGGTTTACCCGAAGAAAGGGCATTATTTGGGATGGATAGACCTGAATCCCATACGATCTTCATCCGAGTCTAACGCCTCCAGGAATCTTGATGCCGGAAAGAGTTACGAGGCCCGATACGTTCTTCTGGTCGATACTAAGGCTGAAGACCTCCTTAAAAAAATTTATCAAGTGCTTGGCGTGAGGACAGCCAAAGTCAAAATCAATACGACTGATTTTCACGGCAAACTCATGGAAGTCGTGATACGAGATATGTCGGGGCGAGTTTTCTTCAAGTCCTTCTTCGAAAAGCCGGAACATCTTGGAGTGATGCTTCCTGAAGGATTTTATTCCGTCAGAGCCAACTTTTTTCCAGCCATTGTTGAGAGCCTCCTATCTGTTGGGTTGGACAAAGAAAATAGCTGTCTTCTCCAAGACCTACCCCAAGGAAAAGTCAAGATTTCCATCAGGAATAAAGACGGAGACTTCGTCCCCGGGAAAGCGACATTCTTTGGCCTCTATTCCACAAGGACTCCTTACTTCCAGCCCGAAAACCCTTTAGAGACAAATAATAGTCATGAATACTTCAAAAATTCCTGCTTTCCACCGGCAGAAGGTCTTGAAGTCGAGCTCCCGGTGGGAAAGTATATGATCACTGCATCCAGGGGGCCTGAATATAATCTGGATCAGAAAGTTATTGAAGTCTTAGAGAACAGCACGCAAGAGCTAGTTTTTCATATTGACAAAGTTGTTGATACGAAAAATCTCATATCTGTCGATCCCCACATGCATACGCTGAATTCAGACGGTTCGATGACGATTGCCGAGAGGATAAAATCTGTGGTTGCCGAGGGGGTGGATGTGGCCATTTCCGCCGATCACAATTACCTTAGCGATTATCCCTCTGTACTCAAAAAGCTCGGCCTGGGTGAATACATAGCCGTCCTCATTGGGCAGGAAGTCACACCCCTTGATGTTAATGGGGAAGACATGCCAGAGTTCAACCGGTATCCACTCAAGAAGAGACAAGGCGAGCCGGGTAACGGCGCCCTCGAGATCCGGTTCTTTGAAAATAACACGCCACTTTTTAATGAAAGTCGCAGAAAGGACCCCAAGGCCCTGATCCAGGTCAATCACCCGAGACGGAGGGGGTATGGCTATTTTTCTTATTATCAGCTCGATCCAGAAACTGCCGCAACCGCCCTTAAAGGTTTTGACACGTCCTTTGATCTCCTAGAGGTAATGAACGGGCCATTCTTTTCTCACGATAAAAGCAATAACTCTCAAGTCATTGCGGATTGGCTTCATCTCCTCAACAGGGGTTATTACTTTCCGATTGTCGGGTCTTCCGATTCCCATGGAATCGATCGAGCGGAACCGGGTTATGCGAGGACTTATGTTTATTACCGTGGAGAAAAAGGGAATAAACTCGATATATGGGCCCTCATGCAAGCTATGAAGAAGGGCCAATCCTTCGTTAGCACAGGTCCTATAATCGAATTTACGGTAAACAAGACATCTATTCCAGGCAGCACTATCACCGTTGAAAAAAAACAGCTCGATGTGGGGATCAAGGTCCGGAGTGCTCCTTGGGTCTCTGTGGATGAAGTGAGAATTATTGTCAATGGTGAAAGAAAAGTTATATTGCCCGTAAAAGCTCCGAGGGAACAAATTTTAAAATTTCAAGATACAATCAATCTGAATCTTGAACATGATTCTTATATCGCTGTGGAGGTTCTCGGCAACGAAACTTTATTCCCTGTAGTCCAAAGGAGTATAAAATACGACGCTTACGAATGGGGCCCTTTCCCTTACGCCTTAACCAATCCTATCTTTGTAGATGTCGATGGAAACGGCAAGTTCGACTCTCCTTTGCCAAAAATCAAGTTGATTTTCTGAAGCTTGCGTGTTTCTTTTCTGCTACCGTTGAGTCTGACTAGAGCATTTCATGCTTTAGTTATGATAACTTTTATCAACCTGAGCAACAAACACGCTGACCACCTCCTTTTCCTTTGCACCCCTTTTTTTTCTTTCGATTCTTTGCGAGCAAAGGGAGGAGAAAACGCATGTCCAAAGGAAAATTTATCGGAGTGTCTCAGCAGACTGGATAATCCTTCTTCATTACAATCAAGATAAATGAAGGATGCTTCAAACAAGCCTTAGGGAATTTTGAAGAAGCCGGGCTGGCATTTCAATTATTTCAATTAGTTAGAACATTTTAATTAGCCTGGATAATTCATAAAAAGAGATGTTTTCCTTCATAACGTATTGATATATAATACGTTAGAAAAAGAAGAGAGAGGAAACAACCAAAAAATTGGACCAATCACCCGCTAAGAGTTTTGGCTGTTCTTGGATTAATATTTTTTAATTTATGAATAGGCCAGGTTAGTAAGAAAAAGTTGGATAAACAA
>DQWD01000198.1 GCA_011042725.1 Candidatus Aminicenantota bacterium
CCCAAGGAAGCCGCTTTATCTAATCCCTCTCGCACATTGCGAATCAAAGCCTCAACTTCGATAGTCATATCTATTTCTTCTGGTTCTTCGACCACCGAGATCTTAGCTGAATAATAAGGCTGATCTTCAATTAACTCGTCTATTCGGGCCCGAATTAAGCCCTGAGCTAGAACTCTCACCCGTCCGTCGGGTAACTTCAACATTCTCATAATCAGAGCTACCGTGCCAAGGGGATATATATCTTCTCTTTTTGGCTCTTCAACTTCCATTTTTTTCTGGCTCACCAGAAGAATCATTCGATTACGGGATAAAGCCTCGTCAATTGCCTTCATTGACTTTTCTCTCCCGACAAAAAGGGGTACCACCATATAGGGAAAAACAACTATGTCTCGAAGCATAAGAACCGGCAGTTCAGAAGGAACATCAATTTTTTGATCTGATTGTTCTCCTGTTTCCTCAATTAAACTGTCATATTCACCGTTAGTTTTAGCCATGGCAATCCTCCCTTAATTTTTTTGATCTTGGGCTTTTAACCGGGATCTTTATTCCTTCGGAAGATGCTTCATCCTTCTGGAGGACTATGGTCAAAAGACCTTGGTGCAGAGTTGCTTCACTTTTCGTGGGAATAACGGGAGCAGAAAGAAAAATTTCTCTCTGAAAAGTTCCAAATTCCCTTTCCATCCTTAGATATTTTACTTTTTGAGGATGCGGTTCCTCTTTCTTGACTCCCTTGATGATTAAAACGTTCATCTTGAGATAAATACTTAAATCTTCTAAGGCTACCCCCGGGACTTCAATTTCAACAATAATTCTTCTTTTATCTTCGCGAACATCAACCCGAGGAATTAACCCTTCCACCAGGCTAAGAAAGCTCCCCCCCGGGGAAAATAAATCTTTGATAATTCGATCAATTTCTTGTTCAACATTTACAGCTCGAGAACGTGGATAACGAGACTTGGTCATGGCTTGTTCCTTATTTTTCTTTGAGGAGTCTTTCCAATTCCTCTTTAAACTCAACAACGTCCTTGAACTCTCGATAAACTGAGGCAAAGCGCACATAGGCAACTTTATCTAGTTGTTTCAGTCTTTTCATCACATATTGACCAATTTCAGTTGTCGACATTTCTTTGTCTGGTTTTTCTTGGAGCTGAGATTCAATTTCTTCTACGATCTCTTCGAGAGTTGAAAGAGGAACAGTTCTTTTTTCACAAGCCTTAATCATCCCCCGCAAAATTTTCTGACTATCAAATGGTTGGCGGGTACCATCTTTTTTAACTACCATATAAGGTACTTCTTCTATCTTTTCATAAGTTGTAAATCTTTTTTGACAAGACAGGCACTCTCGACGGCGCCTAATAGTCATTCCATTCTTACTTTCCCGGGAATCGATAACCTTACTCTCTTCATACCCACAAAATGGACATTTCATTTTTCGGTGTTCTCTCCTAGTTTCTTAAGTTGGAATAAAGATAAACCTTCTTTCCAAAGTATAACATAACCAATAAGACAAGTCACTCCAACTTGAACCGCATGGATAACAATAGTCATTCCCACGGCCCGACTCGGATCAAGATGGTAAAGAGAGGTAAAACCCAACTTACTAAAATAATCAAATCCACCTACCATACCCGGGGTAGGAATAGAAGCCCCCACTAAGATAAGGAAGACATAGGGACATATTAAGAAATAGGACAGTTTCAAATTGTAAGCAAAAAAACAGATCCAATAATAAAAGATTATTCCCATCCAGACGACAAAAGATAATAGTAAATATTTAAGGAGATCTCCAACCGAATGGAAAAACTTTAGCCCTTCAATAAATTCATCAACTAAAGACAATACCGACTTCCTTATCTTTTGAGGAAAAATCCGAGCCAAAAAAGATACCAGCTTTAAAGCCTTGTCTCTAAAAAAATATAAACCCAAAGAAATGATTAATAAACCAAAAGCAATTCCGAAACCAGCCAGTCCCCAGAAATAAAGTCTTTGAAAGGCGGTATCATCAACCTGAAAGAAGGGAGCATATAAAGGTTTAGCCACCAGAAAGAGACCAATTAAAAAACACATAGTAAAAATATCAAAAATTCGCTCAATAACAACCGTGCCAACCGTAAATCCTTTCCGGATGTCCTCTTTTTGAGCCAAGTATAAAGGTTTGATTAATTCTCCCAAACGGCCGGGGAAAATTAGAGTCACCGTAAAACCCACGGCATTAGCCGCAAATCGATTATAAAGGGAAGTGGAAGACTTTTCATGCTTTAAGAGAACTTCCCATCGGATTGCCCGCGTTAAGAAATGGAGGGGAACCAATAATATCATCAAGGCAAAAAATTTTAAATCTACCCCCACTAAATGACGAAAAACTTCCTTCCAATCCACGCTGCGGAAAAAGAAATAGAGAAAAACAAACGAAATTATCAAAACAAGAATGAATTTAAACCCAGGTTTTTTTAGCATTAGTCGCCAATATATCATCGAAAATTTTCAGTGTCAATTAAGGAATCTAGAATGGGAACATCTTCAAAACCGAGAGGGAAAAATGGTGACAGGCGCCTTATTTTGGCCTGCGGCATGTTCAAGACAA
>DQWD01000344.1 GCA_011042725.1 Candidatus Aminicenantota bacterium
TTCTCCTTTGGGGAGAGATTAAGTTTTCCTGGGCAGGAGCATCGTTGCCGCGATGATAGGTGGGAGGTGCAGGAGAAAAGGGCGATTTATTTATTAGTTGTTTATTTTGGCCACGAGGAAAAATATAATGACTATTGCTCTCCAAGACAAAATAGGGTTCTTCAGAAAGCCTAAAAGACCTAAGCTTGGCCTTTTAGGAAGCATTATCCAGAGCGTGATAGATTGAGTAATAGCCTTTAGATTGAATGAGCAGAAAGAAATGAAGACAGACAACTTATTTCTTTCTCATTTTTTGTTCTACTGGGAAAAATGGCAGCAGGTATGTATTACTGGTACTGTATTAGCCGCTGTCTTGGAGGTGTCCCAAGCCAAAATAAGGTGCCAGTCACCATTTTTATGTCATGCTTTTGAAGATGGAAAGGAGTTTTAAAATTACTTTTTGGTTAAGGTTGATTATAGTAAAATATAATCTCTATAAGCTTTTTATATTTTATCTTCTGTTTAAGCAAAGGAGTAACGGTGAAAACAATCGGTATTTTAGGAGGAATGAGTTGGGAATCAACTCTGGAGTATTATCGGATAATTAATCAGGAGACAAAACAACGATTGGGTGGTTATCATTCAGCCCAAATTTTACTTTATTCTTTTGATTTTGCTGTCATTGAGGCCTGCCAACATCAAGGCCAATGGGAAGAAATGGGTCGTCTCCTCTCGGAGCAAGCTCAGAAACTCGAACAAGCTGGAGCTGATTTTATTTTAATCGCCACTAATACCATGCACAAAGTAGCCGAGGTGATTGAAGAGGCGATTTCAGTCCCTCTCTTGCATATCGCGGATGCAACCGGCGAAGCCATAATTAAGCAGGGATTGACAAGAGTGGGGCTTTTGGGCACGCGTTTTACGATGGAAGAAAAATTTTACCGCGGGAGATTAAGGGATAGGTATAATCTAGAGGTTTTGATTCCTCCTCCTGCCCCGCGGCGGCTCGTTCACCAGGTTATTTTTCAAGAACTAGTTTTAGGGAAAATTCAGGACGCCTCACGCCAAAAATTTGTCCAGATTATTGAGGAGTTAAAAGAGGAAGGGGCCCAAGGGATTATTCTTGGTTGTACTGAAATCCCGCTTTTGGTCGGACCAAAGGATAGTCCTTTGCCTCTCTTTGATACCACCGCCATCCACGCTCGACAAGCCGTCGATTGGGCCCTTAAAGATTGAAACTGCCTTAAAAAACTGAAAAAACTGGTGACAGTTCACCTATTTACCTGATTTTTTGAAAACTGGTGACACTAGTCCCAGCTTACCCATTTACCTAATTCTTTGAACGTATCAGGACAGGCGCCGTAGCTTGCCAGTTTTTCTGGGTTTGCCTGCAGGTAATTTAAAAGGTAGCTGCTAGGTGAATGGTAACTTGGCCTCAAGAAATCAGAAGATGAGCCTTTATGAGGAAGGTAAATAATGGATAATTTTGGTGTCAGTGAAAAAAGAGTAAATTGATTTTCAATATAGTTAACCCAAATAATTAAATAGACCAAGGAAAACAGACTAAAATAAACAAAAAACAAAAATAAATAAAAGTGAACTAAAGAATGAAATAAAAGAAAAGAAGGCGGGTCAATTTTTATTTATAGAAAAAGGCGGATTATATTCCAGACTCCAAGGATGGTAACGACAAGGGTGACGAGGGTCCCAATGATGTTTTGAGCGAGGTTATTTTTTAGTCTCCCCATATATTGGCTGTTATTTAAAACGATAAGAAGGCTGATGGTGGCCACAGGAAGGATGAGGCCGTTAGTCATTTGAGCCACCACAATCACACCTAATGGTTTTAGATTAAGGAGAGACACGAAAAGTCCCACACCGAGCACTATGAGCCAAAAAAGACGAAAAATCTGGGGTTTTTGGTCCCGTGCAATCCCCAGAATGCCCGTAGAGGCAAAGGCGGCGGCATAAGGCGCAGTAATGGCGGAGGTCATACCAGCCGCAAAGAAACCCAGACCAAAAAGAATTTGAGCCACAGAACCAAAGAGGGGTTTAAGTTGCCCCGCCATTTGGATGCCACTTTCCAGAGTTTTTCCCTGTTCAAAAAAGGCTGAAGCTGAAGTAATGACTATTGCTGAGGAAATGATGCCCCCTAAAGCAATGGAGAGGATTAAATCTTTTTTTACTAAGCTCAAATCAGACACGGATTTCCATTTTTTTTGGACGGCCGAGGAATGGAGAAAAAGATTGTAAGGCACGATGGTCGTTCCGATTAAAGCCAGGATAAGGGGAAGGGAACTTGAAGGGAAAGAAGGAAGAAAGCCCTGAAAGATTTTGGTTAGATCCGGTTTAATAATGATCACTGTCAAGATGAAGGAAACACTCATCACCCCCACCAGGGAAATAAGAATTTTTTCAACTAATTGGTACTTTTTCTGGTTGAGAGTGAAAAACGCCGCCGCAGAAATGACTATCACCCAAAGTTTTTGAGAAAAAGGCGTAATTAGATTTAGCCCCATAGCTCCTCCGACTATATTTCCGGCTTCATAAGCGGCGCACCCAAGGGTAATAGAAGAAAGGGTTAGAATAATCAAA
>DQWD01000296.1 GCA_011042725.1 Candidatus Aminicenantota bacterium
AACTATGGGTCGAGGAGGAAACAGAATTGCTCAGGCAGCTGGTTGACCGGGGCTACCCGGTATTGGGGAGCTGTTGGGGACACCAGCTCTTAGCTGTGGCCTTAATTGGGGAGCAGGCCGTCCGGCGCTGTGAGCAGCCCGAAATTGGTTGGATTGAAGTTAAGGTTACTAATCCTTCATCAATTATCGGAGCAAGTGATAATTTTTACTCATTTAGCATCCATTTTGACGAAGTTTGCCAAGTTAACGATGAATTTGAAGTTATCGCCACCTCTCCTTTATGCCCAATTCAAGCCATGGCCATGAAAGAGAAGCCTGTGTGGGGAATTCAGTTTCACCCCGAAATTGAGGTTGACGAAGCGCGAGAGTTCCTTCAATTATTGATTGAAAATGGCATCGGGGAGACTAAGTATTTCGAACGAGCTTTAACCTCTTCTCCCCAAGATTCGGGGCAGGTTAAAGTAATTATCCATAATTTCTTAAAATCAACTCGACGAGAACCTTAAATTTGTGAATCAAGGTAAGCTAAAAATCCTTTTTTAATCAGGATTAATTTGAACAAAAAGAGGATAATTTTTTTAATTTTCTTGACAAATCATTAGAAATAATATTATTTAAATGTATGAACTCTTAGGGAGTTGTCATTTCTAACTTCCATTTATATAAGGAGGAGTAATGAGAAATAAAAAAATTGTCATCGGCGTAGTTGCTCTTTTAATCTTATTTTCTTTAACTTTGTTGGCTGAAACAAAAAAATTGGAACAGATTGGCCGGTACACTTTTGTGCGGATTAAAGGTGAGGTTCCCACCGAAGAAGTAATGAAGATTCTCCTCGATAAATATGCTGGTGATATCAAATATGGATTTGATTTAGCTGGCTACGGAGATCTTTTCCTGCCTTTTATGGATCAACTTAAAGCCGCTAACTTTGAAAAAAAGGAATTACCTGTTGGCGAACATTTAATGTGGATGCTTTTCCGCTCGCGAGGGAAAATAAAAATTGTTCAGGATTTAGAATGGGCTGGAAAAAATCCCTTGCCTGTTTTTTCTTTTATGGTCGTCAAGGGGTATAAGCATTACGAATTTATTATGCCGGCCCCTTGTGGGAATATTTCCTTGAGGAAAGTGGAAGAAATTATTCCCGAGGCCATTTGTGATCTTAAAGTTTCTCCGGCCAAGGCCAATATTAATGATCCTATTTCGGTAGATATGAGCGGCACTCAGCATGCCAAATCAATGGAAGTTGATATAGTTGGTCCGGATGGCACTAAGATTGAGACAAAATCACTAACCCCTGATAACCCAAAGTTTCAGACAAAATTAAGCTCTCCCGGAGATTTTAGTTTTAAAGGCCGGGCGATAAATCCCGAGGGAAAAGTCTCCACGAACCCCTGTGAAGCCAAAGTTTATATTAATTATCCTCCAGTGTGTAAACTTTGGACTTCGTGCCTCCCTTGTAAAGATTATGTCGGTCGTCCGGTGACCATCGATGCCTCCCAGTCGACCGACCCAGATGGAGAAGTAGTTAAAGCTGATTTCGAGATCACCGATGAGGCTGGTAACCGGGTGGATTCTTTTTCTGATAGTGAGAAACCATTCACGTGGGAAAAGATTTTTACTAAGCCAGGTCTTTACACCATAACCGGTATTGTCACTGACGATTTCGGGGCAGTTTCCGAGCCGGCAAAAATTGAAGTTGAAGTAACTGAAAAGAGGTCGTTTTTCCTTATTGAAGGTGGTCCTCTTATTGCCCGCGGAAGTGCTGGACCGTATGTGGCTGCTCGGGCCGGACTTCTTTATAAAGTGGTTCCCGGGACCTTAGATTTTGTCATCTCTGGAGGCGGAAGCTTGGCTCTTAAGGGTGACCCCTGGAAGTCTTTCTTCATGGCCAATGTATTAATGAACGTTCGTTCTGGACCCGCCTTCTTTGGTGCCGGAGCAGGCTTTGCCACGAAAGTTCGGGAAGAAAGGAATGCTGATGCCGAACTTATTGGTCAAGTTGGTTATGAAATGTTTAATAACTTTATCAATGCTGGTTCTCTTTTCTTTGAAGTTCGAGCTCCGGTTGGTGAAGGCCGCTCCTTTTCCAAGCACTATAAATTAATGCTTGGCTTCCGGTTCATCTTCTAATTGCTGAGGCTAGTAAATAAGAAGGCCAGGGTTTATCCCTGGCCTTTTTTATTTGGAGAAAGCATTTTTTAGTAGTTACTCTCAAGCTTAAGGTTGGTGAGAATTCTTGATGGCGCTTGAGGTTAAAGATGTCAATATTTTTCTTCCCTGATAGATTTGATTGCTTCAGAAAAGTTGAGCCTAAGAATAATGAGGACCTAAAAATAATGTGGAAATGAGAAAAAAAATAAAAAAAGATAGATTAACTAAAGTATAATTTAACGAGGTAAAAAAATGATTTCTCAACCCATTGCCCTTATTGGAGCAGATGGTCAACTAGGAACGGACTTGGCCACTTATTTCCAAGAAAATAATATTTCTTTTTACCCTCTTTATTATCCCCAATTCGATATTACCCAGCCCGAGAAAGCAAGGCGGCAACTAGCATC
>DQWD01000340.1 GCA_011042725.1 Candidatus Aminicenantota bacterium
ATAATAATTCCCAGGAAGATAGCCTTAAAGGAGATTTCTTTAATGGATTGGTCAGGTGGAACATAAGGTTTGTAAGAAATAGGGCTCATATACTCCTCCTTTTAAACATTAATAAAAAAACCTGTCATTTGTTTTTTGAATCATATCTATCTGGTTTTAAAAAATCAAGAACAAAATAAAGAAGGAAAGAATAGTTAAGTAGTTGAATTGTCACCGATTATGGTTATTACCCGTTTTGGTTACCAATTATGGTCACCCAATTTTAAAAAACAGGGCAAATGGGTGAGCTGGTACTGGTGTCACCAGTTTTAGTAAATGGGTGAGCTGTCACCAGTTTCAAAAATTAACTGTCCCCAGTTTTTAAAAATAGGGTAAATATGTATTGTGTCACCAGTTTCAATCACCAGTTTCAACCCCAGTTTTCGGTGAGTTGTCACCAGTTTTTGAACTGTCACCTGTTTTTGAATATTTTTTATTTGCCGCCCGAAGGAATTTATGTTAAAAAATATGTGCTTCGAAATAAACGAGTTGGATGAAAATGAGCGTAATTGAATGGATAAAAAATCACCTCTTTTGTGATTTAGCTATTGATTTAGGGACAGCTAACACGCTGGTTTATTTAAAGGGTAAGGGAATTGTGCTCCAAGAACCCTCCATTGTTGTTGTCCATATGAATTCAGGCAAGGTGGAGGCCGTGGGACGGCGAGCCAAGGAAATGCTTGGTAAAACTCCCGCTAATATTGAAGCCATTAAACCACTTAAAGACGGAGTGATTGCCGATTTTGAAATGGCTGAGAAAATGCTGGATTATTTTATTCGCCAAGCCACTAATAACCGAGGTTTTATTCTTCGTCCCCGGATTGTTATCGGCATCCCCACCGGGATTACCCAAGTTGAACGAAGAGCTGTTAAAGATGTGGCTTTAAGAGCTAAGGCCTCCGAGGTCTATCTCGTCGAGCAACCCATGGCGGCTTCAGTCGGCGCAGACTTACCCATTTCCGAGCCCACCGGAAATATGGTGGTGGATATTGGGGGAGGAACCACGGATATTGCCGTTATCTCCCTCAATGGAGTTGTCTTTAACCATTCCATCCGCATTGCCGGCAATGAAATGGACGAGGCCATCATTCAGTATGTCAAGAAAAAATACAATCTCCTCATCGGCGAAAAAACAGCTGAATATGTGAAGATGAAAATTGGTTCGGGTTATCCCCTCGAAGAACCCATGACTGTCGAGATTAAAGGGCGTGATTTGCGGGAGGGAATCCCCAAGACTATTGTGATTGATGATCAAGAAGTCCGCGAGGCCTTGGAAGACGTTGTCCAGTCAATTATTGATGCCATTCGAGTCGCCTTGGAGCGAACCCCCCCGGAGCTCTCGGCTGACATTATTGACCGAGGAATAATCCTCACTGGAGGAGGTTCTTTACTTAAAAATCTTGATAAGCGCATTCGCGAGGAAACTCAGCTGCCCGTTTTTATTACCGAAGATCCGTTGACCACTGTGGTCTTGGGAGCAGGAAAAATGCTGGGTGACTTGGATTTGTTGAAGAAAATCTCTTTGATTTAAAATTTAATGGCCGATAACGCAAATGCCCTTTTTTTTAAAGAAAAAAAGTTTTATTGTTCTTTTTAGTCTGCTGGGTCTTCAGTTTATTTTCTTATCTCTTCAGCTTCCCCAAGGCGGTCATCAGAGTTTTCTGGAGAAATGGATTTTTGGATTTCTAGCCAACACCCAAAGTGGCCTTACCTATATTATTGAGGGGGCCGGGAATTTATGGAGTGACTATATTGCTCTTCATCAAGCAAGAAAAGAAAACAAGGAGCTCAAAGAGAAAATAGTCACTCTAACTCAAGAAAACCTTCTTCTCCAGGACAAGTTAACCAAAAAAGAAAAGTCATCGCAAGCCATTCAAAACTTAGCTCCGTTGAATAAAAGTATAGTCTTGGCTCAAGTCATTGGACTTGACCCGGCTAATTACTTTCGGACCGTAGTTATCAACCGCGGTCAGGCTCAAGGCTTGGCCCCGAACATGGTTGTCCTTGATGAAAAGGGACATTTAATTGGGCGGCTTATCGAACCGGTGAGCTGGCAAGCAGCGACCGTGCAGTTAGTAACCGATACTAATTTTGCTGCCAGTGTGCGGACGAAGAAAAAAAACCTAGTTGGTATTTTAAGTGGTGATGGTCATGGTCGATGCTTTTTGAAATATATTCTAGAGACCGAAACCGATGTTGAGGAAGGAGAGGAATTAGTCACTACGGGTTATGACGGAGTTTTTTTTGCCGGCCTTCCGGTGGGCAAAATTTCCGCTATCTATGCCACTCAAGGATTATTCAAGAGTATCTTGGTCCAACCTTATTTTAACTTCCATAATTTGGAGATAGTAGCTGTGATTAAAACTTCACCCAAGGAGAGTTTTTGAGAGTGAAAGATCTCCTGCGGTCGCTATTGATGATCGTCTTGGCTGTTTTCGTCAACTGGCAGCTTTCCCGTTTTTCTCTTTTTTTGTTCCAGACTATTAACCTAACCAGCCTGGTG
>DQWD01000074.1 GCA_011042725.1 Candidatus Aminicenantota bacterium
AGGCAGAATATGAGGCAGAGCCAAGTAGTAAGTCTAGAAGATGTAGCTCCGACTCTCCTTGCTCTTTTGGGATGGAAAAGACCATCTTTTTACCAAGGTAATAATATTCTAGAAACAGCAAAATCTCGTTCTCCATCTATTGTTCTCTTGGAAACGTACCGGCCCGAAGCGGCGGAAGATCGGTTTGGGGGGGTCTTCTATCCTTGGCATTTAATATTCACTCCCACCACAAATAAAATTGAACTTTATCATCTTCAAAACGACCCAGGCGAAAGAAATAATTTTGACTTGACCCGCATAAATAATCCTGAGGTTAAGCTTCTAGCTCAAAAAGTAATGGAAACCGCCCTTAAAATTTTAAATGAAAAAGAGGAAACTAGCCTCGATCCTCAAGCCTTGGAAATGCTCAAGTCACTGGGTTACATTAAGTAATTTGGCTCTTTAATAAAACCTTTGGCTTCCTTTTTTATTCATCTTTCTACTAAAACATCTTTTTTTTGTGAATATTATTTAGCAAAATCAAGGCCAGGCCTAAAGTAAGATTTAAATGTACTTACTTGTTTATGGTGTGAATTGCCCGGCCAGCAGCATTGAGAGCCGCTTCCATGATCGATTCGGCCAAAGTTGGATGAATGTGGACTGATTCGCCTATTTCAGTAACTTTTACTCTCTCCTTCATAGCTAAAACCAATTCAGTAATCATTTCCGAAGCATGAGGGGCTAGAAGGTGAGCACCAAGAAGACAGCCTTCCTTATCAACTAGGATTCTTACTTGGCCGTCAACCTCATCCATGGTCACAGCTCGGCCATTAGCCCGCAGGGGAAATTGGCCAAGTGAGTAAGAAATTCCCTTCTCCACCACCTCTTTCTCAGTTAATCCCACGGAAGCTAGCTCTGGCTCGGTAAAAACCGCGAGAGGAACCAAGTTTTCATCAAATGTTTGTTTCTTCCCGGCCATGTTTTCCACGGCTACTATTCCTTGATGAGATGCTTTATGGGCCAAGAGTTTTCCCCCGATTAAATCCCCAATGGCCCACACCTGGGGCAGAGTTGTTTGAAAATACTGGTTGACCTGCAGGAAGCCCCCATTAATAAGCTTAAACTTAGGAACTGCTTCTCCTAAAACTTCGGTGTTGGGTTTCCTGCCAATAGCCAGGAGAACTTTTTCTCCTTCTTCTTTAAATGATTTATTAGTGCGGGAACAATATCCTTCGAGAACCACGTTCTGGCCATTGAGGCTAGCTTTTTCAACCTTCATTTGGGTTAGGATATCAAGGCCTTGTCTACTCAAAATCCGGCTTAACCGCCGCGTCAAGCTCTCTTCTGCTCCGGGCAAAATGGAGGGCAAAAGTTCAATGACGACTACCTTTGCTCCCAAGCGACTGAAAATTGTGCCCATTTCCAAACCAATAACGCCAGCGCCGATAACTA
Source organism: Candidatus Aminicenantota bacterium (assembly GCA_011042725.1). Lineage (GTDB taxonomy): Bacteria > Acidobacteriota > Aminicenantia > Aminicenantales > Aminicenantaceae > JdFR-80. The sequence goes on from DQWD01000074.1 coordinate 1,432, forward strand.
CTAATTTTTCGGGTATTTTATCAATATCAAGGAGTTGTCGACTGGTGATAATTTTTTGCCCATCGGGGATGAGAAAGGGAAGCTGAGCTGGTCGGCTACCGGTGGCTAAAAGAATATTTTTTGCTTTTAAAAGGCGAGAAGGGCCTTCTTTCTGGGTAATCTTCACTCGCCCCTCTGAAGTAAGATGAGCTTCCCCTTTAATTATTTCAATACTATTACGATTAAGAAGAAATTCCACTCCCTTGACGAGTTGCTGGACAATTTTTTGTCGTCCTTGTTTAAGTTTTGTCCAGTCTAATTTCAATCCCTGGTTCGTAGAGCTGGAGACTAAATATTTATTTTTTTCGATTTGGTGGAGCAAGCCAGTTTGATGAAGGAGGAACTTAGTGGGGATACACCCCCAATTCATGCAAACTCCACCCAATTCTTCCCTCTCGATAAGGGCAACTTTCTGTCCTAATTGGGCCGCTCTGATGGCCGCTACATATCCTCCCGGACCTCCGCCGATAACAATTAAGTCGAAATCAACAATCATCTTTATCTCCTTAAAATGATTTTTTTTAATGCTAATTAATTATATTCTCTTCAATGGAAACAACTTAACCCATAATAAACCTTATTAATTCATAAAAAAACTATTGTCCTTTATAATCTAATCTATAGATACTTAACCCTTTAGAATAAATAAGAGGAAGAAAAAGTTAGGAATGATTGTAGCAAACTAAGATGGTTTTTAAAAGCACTAGTTGAGTAAAAAATGAGACTTGTTTTTCAGATGATTTCCAGATAGAGATTTATTATGGGGGTAACTTTAACGGCAATGAACTGCAAGAAGCCCCGAACATGAAATTAATCTAGGGAAAAATCCCCCCAACGATGAGGTAGAAATAATTGGCGAATTAGCCAATCATCAACCGATTTGGAAATAATCTTTCCGAGACAGAGCATTAACGGGAGAATGGGGAATATTTGGATTATTTTATCGAACTATATCCGTTGAAAATAATCAACCTAAAAGGATCCGGGTGATGCGCAACACCTAAAAGGATCCGGGAAAAGTTGTTATCCCAAAGACAGATGAT
>DQWD01000086.1 GCA_011042725.1 Candidatus Aminicenantota bacterium
TGATTTTTTACCGAGACTGAATGGTTGGTGCTATTTCCCATTTCTCGCCTCCTTTTTCTTGATTAGTCTAAATTTAAATTGATGGGAAATGTATTTTAAGAATTTTATTCTGTCTTCTTTATAAGTATATGCCATTAAATCCAGTTAAGAGTGAAGAACTTTTTTTTGAACTTAAGCTTTCTTATCATAGTCATTTAGAGAAGTCAAAAAAAGCTCAGGGTTTTAAAGAGGGGATTCCCAGGGAAAAGAAGGGCAAAAACCTCCTCCTCAACATTTTCAGGGAAAAATTCCTCTGCCTGCCTTCCTCATCTTCAAAACTATATTACCCTTTTCCCGAAATTTTCCCGGAAGCATTGGAAATTTATCAAGCCTCCCGGCTGGCTGGGAAAAAGTTCGAGTAGGCTAACTGACTCTTTCCAGCCACCACTTTAATCAAAGTCTTGAGTGATTAATTCATCGACATTGCCCCGGAAGTAGTTGACATCTAAAGCTTCCAGATGCCTTAAGAATCCCGATAGCCGGCTGAGGAAGCCCCACCAATCTTTTTTTTCTTTGGGGGTCCAAGTAACTTCAGCCAGAGCACAGGCGCGGGGAAAAGCCATGTACTCGACATATTTTTCGTTGAGCAAATATTCAGTCCAAACATTTCCTTGGGCTCCGAGAATGTATTGAGCTTCCTCGGAAGTTAGTTCGGCTGGGATGGGTTCAAAAGAGTAAACTTTTTTCAATGGAAGAAAACCACCGATAGCTAAGGGTTGGGTTCTTGGATCAGCTTGATAATAGTCAAAGTAGCAGTGAGAGTAGGGGGTCATAATGACATAATGTTTCTGCCGAGCCGCTTCAATCCCCCCCTCCGTTCCTCGCCAGGACATGACTATTGCCTCGGGAGCCAGGCCGCCCTCAAGGATCTCATCCCAGCCAATCAGGCGCCGCCCTTTCTGGTGCAGGAATTTTTCGATGCGCCGGATAAAATAACTCTGGAGTTCAGCTTCATCTTTAAGTCCTTCTTCATTTATTCGTTGTTGGCAGCGGGGACATTCTTGCCAGCGTTTCTTGGGTACTTCATCCCCTCCGATATGAATGTACTCGGAAGGGAATAACTCGATGACTTCACTAAGCACATTTACCAGAAATTCGAAGGTCTCTTCTTGACCTGCACAATAAACATCTTCAAAGACACCCCAAGTTTGGGCAACCTGATAAGGTCCTTTTGTACATCCAAGGTGAGGATAAGCGGCCAGAGCAGCTAAGCTATGCCCGGGCATTTCGATTTCGGGAATAATGGTTACAAATCGTTGACGGGCATAGGCAACAATTTCATGAACATCCTCTTGGCTATAGTAGCCCCCGTAGGGAATCCCATCGTAAACAGGTAGTTTTTGCCGGGCATGACCGACGAGGGTTTGCTTCCGGAAAGCGCCGGTTTTGGTTAAGAGAGGATATCTTTTAATTTCTAGGCGCCATCCTTGATCTTCGGTGAGATGCCAGTGAAAGTAATTCAATTTTAGATAAGCGATGAGGTCGATGTATTTTTTGATGAATTGGACGGGAAAAAAGTGTCGTCCTACATCCAGATGGAGTCCCCTGTATTTAAACCGCGGGGAATCTTCGATAATGGCACAGGGGATTTTCCAGAAAGAATCTTCAACCTCGACCTTGTCCCGACTTTCTATGGCCGGGGGAAGAAGTTGCCGGAGAGTTTGAACCCCGTAGAAAAGCCCTCGCGCCGAGCCGGCCTGGATAAGAATATGCTTGGGTTCGATGACCAGTTTATAGCTGCCCTCAGGACCGGGAAAAGAAGCGGTCAAACCGAATTGAATTACATTAGTTTCTTGATCATTGTTGAGGGGAAAAACAAAGCCCGTGGGAGGAGTGAATCTTTCTCGCCAGAAATTTATTACGGGCTCAACGTTTGACTCGGCAGAAGAGTATTTTAGGGCTGTTGTTGAGGAGAGAGTGAATTCTCCTTCCTGGGGAGTAAGCTGGGTTGGTTGGGGGATGATGGGATACCGGGCCTCGGGGATTTTAGCTTCCTTTGGTCGACAAGAAGGCCAGAGGAAAATCCCCAGAATAATTAAGTAAAAAAAGAATGACTTGGAGGCTGAGAAAAATTTTGGACTCATTGCCCCTCCTTGGATTTAAAACTCTAGGTCTAGCTTTTTCCGGGGGAATAATTTTACCTTATTTAGGATGAGAAATTAAAATAAAATTCGAAGGCCTTCTTTGTCATCTTTTGAAACTTAACCAGCCCTCTTAACCATGGGGGAGAAAGAAGATTTATTAATTTTTTTTAGATAATTTGGACAAAATGTCTGCTTTTTGATTTGTACGGAAGGCTGAAGAGAAAAAACATCTCCAAAACCGGGCTGGAAAAATGGTGGCTGACCCCTTATTTTGTGACAGAAAAATGGAAAAAATATGGTAAATATGTGAATTGTCACCAATTTTCTCCAAAGGCAAAACATTGATAATAGGGAAGAGATAATTTAAAATGGAACACTATTAAAAAA
>DQWD01000101.1 GCA_011042725.1 Candidatus Aminicenantota bacterium
ATAAGCTGTTTTATATTCCTCTATATGTTCAACTTCAAATTCAACCCCTAATTTTGTTAGAGTATTCTTAAAGAAAGGCACATAGCCTCCCAAACCATTTATCCCCATTCCTCCAAGAGGATGAAGAACGATCTCTTGACAGGCAGTGGCCAGGTAGTATTCTTTATCAACATCGATAGCCTCATCGAAGTAAGCATAGATTTTTTTGCCTGATTGCCTGAAGTCGAGCACATACTCTCGCAACTCATTTATTTTCCCCCAATCACAGCCCAAGGGACCAAGATTAAGAATAATTCCTTTGATGCGGGAATCAACTTTAGCTTTCCGGAAAGTTAACCACAGGTCATGCATTGAGAGTTGGGGGGTAAAAGTAAACAGGCGGGAAAAAATATCGGGCACTGACTTTTCCACTAGGGAACCCTTAAGCTCGATTACCAGATATGATTGAGATTTAATTGTTGGTTGTTGGGAGAATTCCAGATAGACTAGAGATAAAAGAGTTGCGGCAATCAGAAACATAAAAAAGAAGATGATGATTAGCAGATATGTGGTTCTTTTTTTCATATTCTCCTCCCGTTGGGGGATTTTACCTGGATTTCCCCTTAAGAAGCAAGGTGTTTTTCAAAGCCTTCTCCTGGGGACGAGGATGAAAAAGAGAGGGCTGAAGCTGGAGTTGGTCTCTGCTTAATAAATTTTTAAGGAAAAGGATTCTTCCCCTTAAAGAAGACTTAACGAGGGGAAGCGATAATAGCTAGCTTTGGATTGCTAGGAAGAGTAAGGTTAATTAGAAAGGTGAAGATAATTATTACTGACGTAAACTTTTTTTTCTTTTTTTCCGTAAGGAAGGTTGAAATAAAGAAAAGGAGTAAGGAAAGAGTTGTTGGTGACGAAGAGTTATTGATGCCAAAGAGATGGGGAGTCAACTGAATGAAGTCGAAGGAGTGGCAAAATGAATATTCAGCCCAGGACTTGTTGGTTCAACTTCAAGAAGGTGACGAGGAAGCCCTTAATTTGTTTATTCAAATTTACCAGCAAAAGATTTTCAGGTTAGCTTATGCATTTTTTGGAGATCGAGAAGAAGCCTTGGATGTTGTCCAGGAGACCTTCATGAGAGTTTATGAAAAAATATCTCATTTCCAAAAAACAGAAAATGTTCAAAGCTGGCTTTTAAAGATAGCCAGAAATATTTGTATTGACCGCTATCGCCATCAGACAAGCAAGAAAAGAAGGCCCGAATTTCCTTTCGGAGAAAGAAATATGGCTGAGATGGCCAATGATGGTTCTCTAGAGAAGCAAGAAGAGCTTCAGCCCCTAATTGCTAGAGCTTTAGAAGAGTTGACTCCTCGACAAAGATTGGTCGTCATTCTTAAACATATGAATGGCTCAAAGTTTGAGGAAATTGCCCAAGTTCTCGGTATAGCCGAGGGAACGGTGAAATCCCTTCATTTTAAAGCGCTTCGAAATCTTCGCCGGATTCTTAAACCGGTTTTAGGGAGAATTACATGAAAGGCTGTCATTGGGCAAGGAAAAATTTAGGGGCATTGTTAACTAATGAGTTATCCCCCCAAGAAGAGAAAAGTTTACTCCATCACCTCCAAGAGTGTCCATCTTGTGCGGCTGAGCTTAAAGAATTTCAGAAAATTTTCGAGGCCCTCGACTCTTGGAAGGAAATAATTGAAAAAGAAGAAGAGAAAATAGACTGGTCATCTTTTCCCTGGCAAACAACCCGCTTGATTAAGGCCAAAGCGAAAAAGAAGCAGGCCTCTAAGCAAGATAAATGGCCAGGTAAATTGCGACTGTGGTTTCCTCGGCCACTTTGGGTGGGACTCTTCTTAGGGGTAGTAATTGGGGCTTTGAGTATGCTTTTCTTTCGCCCGCAATTAATTCAGAGGCAGAAAGAGGAAGCCCCGTTTAACTTTCCTCCATCCATGTTAACTCAAATAGAGCAAAACCTTGCTCGAGAAGAAACGAAGGATTATCTTGAAAAGAGCCAATTGGTTTTCCTAGAATTTCTCCAGCTTCCTAGTGATCAAGCTCAACGATTTTGGAAGGATAAATTATCCAGCCAGGAGATTCAAAACTTACTTCTCAAGAAAAAATATCTTAACTCTCAGCTTGATGATTTGAGAATGGCCCGGGTGAAGGCCATTTGTGATCAGATAGAATTTTTGATTTATGAATTGATCCGAGTAAGCGAAGGTTTCTCCAACGAAGATGTTATCCAACTTCAAAAATTTATTCAGGAAAAACAGTTATTGTTAAAAATAAATTTAATCAAAAAAGAATTAGAAGAAAGCGAGGTCTAAATTGAGAAAAATAACCAGTTTCCTTTTGGTATGGTTAATTTTGGGACCAGGGCTTAATTGGGCCCAAGAAAAATCAGCGACTGACCTCCTTCAGGAAGCCAAAGTTCTTATTTTTGATAAGCAATGGGTCGAAGCCGAAAACAGATTGGCGACCCTTATTCAAAAATTCCCTCAGAGTCCCG
>DQWD01000021.1 GCA_011042725.1 Candidatus Aminicenantota bacterium
AAGTTCTTCCTTGGAGTATCCAGTCAGTTCACAGGCAGCTTGATTAACTTCAATGAATCGGGCATTTTCATCAGCAATAAAGATTGCATCACGGGAGCCTTCAAAGATGGCTCGGAATCGTTCTTCTATTTTTTGGACTTTTTTTTCAAAATTCTTCAATTTGGTTAAATCCGTCCAAATAATAAAGATAGCAATTATTTTGTTGTCTTTTCTAATAGGAGAAGCGATGATTCTGACGGCTAATGATTCACCATTTTTATTTACTCTGGTGGTCTCTATGCGGACTGTTTGACCAGCGCGGGCTTTTTCTAATAATTCGTTTGATTCTTTGATTAAGTTATTAGGAGCAATTTGGGCCTGACCTTTTTTGATGTCTTCCTGGGAAAAACCAAAAAAATTATGAAAGGCTCGGTTAACTTGAATAAGCTTCCCCGCAGGATCATATAGTGCAATAGCTTCGGGCGCATTTTCAAGAATACTTTCTAGAAAGGCCGCTCTTTCATTAATTTCATTTTCGAGACGTTTTCTTTCTGAAATATCTCTAATTAGTGCCAATACTCCTGGTTTTCCCTTATAAGAAATTTCGTTGATGGTAAATTCAACAAATATTTTCCGCCCTTCTCGGTGAAGAAGAGCTGATTCGTACCGGGAGGGGGTCTTCTCCCCCTTTAATCGTTTCTTGTGTATTTCAGCTACTTTTGGTAGTTCCTCAGGGGGAATGAATTTTAGATAGGGGGCATTTATTATTTGTTCTTTTTTATAACCGATGAGGTCGGCAAATTTATTATTAGCATATTTGATTACTTCATCCTGAACTAAAACAACCCCATCATTTAAATGATCAACGGTGGTGAGGAAAAAGCTATAATCTTGCTTTATCTGGTGGAGTTCGTTCAATAATTGGGATTTTGAGATCTGAGTACCAGGCATTAAATTTTTTCTCCTTTTTGACGCCTTTAGTGATGATTGTTTTGGCGCCCTTACAGAAATCAAGTTTTTCTCCTTTTAATCAAAAAGCTCCTTTTTTGTAAAGTCGACAGAAGAAAGACACACCAAGAGAAGAATTGCTGATTTCAAAGAAAGGGCATTCTTTCCAGCTCTGGGGCTTTATTATTGCCTTCTGCTGAGTTTTCATTTTTATTAGTAATTATTATTTTTTTTGATATTCTAGTACTTTGAAAAAAAAGTATACTTATATTGCTTTGATTATGTAAATCACCTTTAGAGGGGAAATTAGGGGGGAAATTATTTATAAAGAAGGAGGAGAAGAGCCGACCAGCTTGTTTTCGTCAATGGAGAGCACGTCCAAGCTTCTTTAAATGCCAGAAAAATATTACATAATGCCAAATATTATTGACAATAAGTCTAACAAAATTTACAATATGTAATGCTTTTATTACTAGGGCCAGATTGGCCGTTAAACTTGTAAGGAGGTTGCCATGACGCAGCTAAAGAAACGGGCCGTTTGGGGGCTGTTTATATGGGGCACTGCCCTGATTGCAGCGTATGCCATTTTTTTTCTGGGGGGAGGGCCGAGGACTTTTCTCGACAATGACACGAGGGTCACGCTTACACGTACAGTCTTCACGGCCGGCTTCGTGAGTTACTTTCTCATGCTGATCTTTACCCGCACTCCATCCTCAGGAAAAACACTTGAGAAAGATGAACGGGACGAGTTCATCTCCAAGCGGGCTTATACCACAGGCTTTTTTTCCTTGATGATCTACGTATTTATCATCTGTTTGGCCCTGTATGCTTACTATAAAGTCTATCTCCATGATGTCGACCTCCCGGTAGGATGGGTGTGGCTTCTGGGAATAACCACCTACTTCTTGGGATTTGTTTCCCACGCTATCGCTACTCTGGTTCTTTACGCAAGGATGAGCGGCCATGGCGAAAGCTAAGATAAAAAACAACATAAGAAAATTCCGCTTTGAAAACGGCGAAATGACACAGGAGGAACTTGCTAATAGGGCTAAATGTACCCGGCAGACAATCGTCGCCCTTGAACAGGGAAAGTATGTGCCTTCTCTCGCTTTGGCCTTCAGGATCGCACGCGTCTTCAACGTTCCTCTGGACGAAGTCTTCGAGTATGAGGATGGGGAAGAGCATTGCTGATGCTTGATTATTCCGACGAAAACGGTCGCTTATTCCAAAAAAAGCTAGTGTAAAAACTGGTGATAAAACTGGTGACAGCTTGCCTATTTACCTGATTTTTTGCAAAATTGGGGGTGGCCTAATTGAGAATTAACACGACGAAGAGGAAATGTCCTTATTTGGAAATTTTTGCTCCTTTCCAAAGATGGAGGTTGGCAAAGTCTAAAGATGGAGATTTATAAAGCAAATAAATTTGTCCCACCAAAGATAATGGTGGCTTTATTTCTAGTGATGGCGATTCTCCTTGCTCCTTGGTCATCCTTTAGTCAGGTCGAAAAAAGCAAGCAGGGTGGAGGAGAAAA
>DQWD01000321.1 GCA_011042725.1 Candidatus Aminicenantota bacterium
GCGGAAGTTAGATATTCAACAGGTTTTTTAACCCATTTCTCCCGCATCTGGTCAAAATCAGAGGGGATAATAATATCCAAAGGAGTATCCTGATTTTTTTCAATATCATAAAGGTAAAGATCGGCCACCAGTTGATAAACAATGCGGCCGTTATGGAGGGAGGGTGAGCTTACATCATATCCTTCATGAAAAGTAAGCTGTTTCAAGTCGGAGCCATCGAGGTTCATCGACCACAGATTCATTGTTCCGCTGCGGTCGCTAACAAAATAAATTCTATTTCTCCAAAACATCGGGTTTTTACTGGTTCCGGGGTAATCCGCCGTTAAAGGCTCCGCTTCTTTGGGATTAGCCATGTTAAACTTCCAAAGATTTTGAACCGTTCCTCCCTTGTATCGCTTGGTGTAACTTCCTTGGAAAGGAAGACGAGTAAAAATGAGCATTTTTTCATCAGGAGTAAAACAACCTTCGGCTGCCTGGGCCAAGGGGGCCAAGGATTCATCATTGGTGGCCGGGTCAAGAAGAACCAACTGGGTGTTAGGAAGGGAGGAATATTTGCTAGTGGCATAGATTATTTTACCTGTGGGTGTCCAACCAACTACCGTTGACCTCTGGCCAGAGAAGGTTCGCCGCTGGGGAAGACCGCCTTCCAGCGGCATCGTATAGACCTCGGTTGGCCCTTCATACTGGGCAGAGAAAGCCAAGGTCTTCCTGTCAGGGGAAATAGCCGGATGCGATTCTTCACCATGATGAGTTGTTAAGCGACGAGCTAAACCCCCATTAGTGCTCACTGCCCACAAGTCACCTTCCGAAACAAACACCACCAGTTCGTCATGAATCGCCGGAAAACGATAATAACCTTTTCTTCCTTGGGTCTTAGCGAAGGCTTGCCCAAAAGGTGGGCCAATAAATAACGTGACTAAAAAAACAGCCAGAGATAAGATTAGAAACCAATCCCTCTCCTTTTTAATTAAACGAATCATATTCCCTCCTTAAAACAGAAGTTACTCAAAGTTGACCATTATTAATCATTTCAAATAATGTAGAAATCAAGCAAATTCAGGCTCTCGGAAAGGCGAAATTAAAAAAGAGAAGTTGTAACAATTTGCCAATATTTTTAACATATAGAAATATAATTTTATTGTTTCTCGCCCTCCTAATTCAAGAAAAAAAAATAAGGAAGGGCAAGGAAAAACTGGTAAAAAATCACCTTTTTTCGTTAGCGGCGATCAAAAAAGGGATTTTTTCCTCTGGCACTAAGAGGAACCCCGTAAGCAATTTTAACTTCGGAACCTAAGATACCCATTTCCAGCACAGCTTGGCCAACCGAATACATGATGCGGTTATCAACCCGGTGGTCCATGGCCACGCTGACCGCTGATCCAATGGCAATCCCTAGGTCCCCGGTATTAAAAACACAAGGATGGTCGGGATGCTTTTCCTTTTCGGCACAATCTTGAAAGCCACACATCCCACAAGGAGATAGGTCCATTGGCTTAATTTTGGTTCCTACAAGGAGCATGGCTGAAGCAGCCAGTATATTTTCAGCATCGCGAGCAAAGAATGAAGGAACGTTGTCTCTAGCCGCCATTTTTTTCAAGTGACCTGATATTTCTTTAATCCCGTCTCTTTTGACTAAGGTAATCACCAAATTATCAATTCCTCGGGCCTTAGGGGCAGTACGAGCGGCAATCATCATTTTCTTGGCCACCGCCAAAATGGCCTCCTCCCGAAGTTCTTCTTCAAAATAAAGTTTCATTCTCACTCCTTTCGATGATTTTGAACTTATTTTATATCTTATTTCAACTTTATTTTAAATCTTAAAAAATTGGTGACAGTTTTAAAAAATTTCAGAAATTGACAAAAAAAGAACCGCGGGTTTAACCTCCAATAACCTTTCTTTATTTGTTATTTAATATTTTTGCGACAGGTAAAGTTTACCAAGACAAAAACTAGTTATTCTTAAACACAAAATCAGCTATCCGCTATAAATGACACTTTTTATTTAATTTCAATTATCTTCCCTGCTCCATATTCAATAAAATCTTCACCATATTCTTTCTTAAAAGCTTCTCTGACTGAATCACCACTACAGTGAGAAGGGGCAACTTTTTCTACTCTTAATTCTCTAAATTTTTTAACGCAAGATAAAGGAGGACGGTGAAACCCTCCCAAAGCCAAGAATACTTCATCTCTTTTTAGTAATTCCTTAGCTTTTCTAACGATGTTTACAATTCCAGGATGAGCACAGCCAGTAATAACCACTAACCCTTTTCCTGAATCAATAACTAAAGACTGCTCTTCTGGAGGCCCATAAAGTACTCCTACGGTGTAAACAAGATCAGAGATTTTTCTCGCTTCTGAAATTTCTACAAATTTGGCTCCCTTCCCCGTTATCATCTCCTTGACGGATGGGGGAAA
>DQWD01000087.1 GCA_011042725.1 Candidatus Aminicenantota bacterium
CAAGGTGGACACCCCTGGCACGAGTTTATCAAATGACCACTCTTTTTCCCGCAAGTTTCCAGATATACCATAAAGGACTATTTCGCTGGCTACCCTTCTAGTCAGGTAATCTAATATCAAATACTCAGCTGAGACCATTCTCTGGGCATACTTCTCACCTAAAGCTTTGGTCAACTGGAGGTGGTCAGCATAGGAAATGCCATCAGTAAGAGCCAGCGTATAAGTTTCTGAGCCCTCCGCCAAAGCCAACTTTTCACAGTAATTTACAGCAATCCGTTTAGGGTCACGCTCAGCTACAAATTCTCTAAGCCCCATAAATCTGTAACCCAATTCTGTCTCTGGGACTTTATCCGGATGTTCGGTCACATAATCTAGAATCTCGTAATTTTCTTGATTGATAAATCTGCTTTCTCCCCGCACAATATCGTAGGCAAGGGGATCTTCAACCTCGCCTTCAAAAACAACCCGTTCTACTCGATCCCCACCGCGATCAGTAAAGATTAAAACAGCGTTGTTGGTACCAAATTCATATCTAAGAGGATCAGTGCTATCGAGGCTTTGGTAATTTAGGTCTAAATGTTCTAATCTGCGGTATTCATTGCCGCTCCAAGACCAGGGTCGAATCACATGAATCCACATGTCAATCTTGTGCTCCCGCATAACCCGGGGCAAGACGAGGTCAAACTTTTCGCGCCGGATATGGTTCAACATCTCCTTGGTAGCATACGGATTTTCTTCATCAAACATTGAGTAATAGGCTTGGCTGATGCCGACCATAGCCTCCTGTTTCTTAGTCTGAGCATTTAATCCCTGAATAAAGAAAAACAAACAAAGGAAAAGGGGCAGAATTCGTGCTTTTCCCATAATTTCACCTCCTCGAGAAGAAAACATTTTATTTCATTTTCAAGGAAAAATGAAACATTTTGTCTTTAATCGTGGTTAGGGATTTATATTTAAGCGGGAATATGACCAGTTTCTAGTATAATTTTATCATTTGACATGATGGCTCTTATTTTGATTTATTAAGTTGAAAATATTTTTTTAGGATAAAGAACATGAGCCAAAAACTACAAAAATTATTAATCTTAACGTTTCTAATGGGCACTCTTTGTTTAAATCCCTGTTTTCCCCAAGAAGAAATCCCTGATCTCAGTCGAGTTAAAATCATATCCACTCATGTGGCTGGTAACATTTACATGCTGGAAGCAACTGAGGATGTAGCTGGAAATATAGCTGTTTCCGTTGGTCCTGATGGCATTTTAATGGTTGATACCCAATTTGCTCCCTTGGGCAAATTAATTTTGGCCGAGTTAAGAAAAATCTGCCCAGGAAAAACAGATATCAAGTACGTGATCAATACTCACTACCACCAAGACCATACTCATGGTAACCTCTTTTTTGGTAAATCCGCGTTAATTATTGCCCATGAAAATGCCATGGGGCGTCTTTTGGATTTGCCCAGGTATGCCCAGCCAACCATAACTTTTAATCAACAATTATCGCTTTATTTCAACGGCGAAGAAATAAAAATCATTCATTATCCGCCTGGTCATACTGACAGTGATGCAGTTGTTTTCTTCACTAAGTCCAATGTTGTCCACTTGGGTGACCTTTTAAATTCAGGCAACTGGAGTTTTCCTACGGTGGATCTTGAAGGAGGAGGCAGTGTAACGGGAATGCTCCGAAATATTGAAGATCTCATCCGAATAATCCCTGCAGGAGCTAAAATTATTCCCGGGCACTATGAACTTTCTGACCTGGAAGGTCTAAAGGCTACCCGAGATATGCTGGTAGAAACCATCAGCTTGGTCAAGAGAAAAAAAGCTGCTGGTCTGAGCCTTGAACAAATAAAGAAAGAAGGCCTGCCACCTAAATATAAGGATTGGGGCCGAGGCTATACCAACGCAGAAACATGGATTGAAAATATATATATGGGACTGGAGAAGGAATCCTCACTAGACAAGAAATTCAATAAATAAGCATTAAGGAGTTATCTTAATGAAAATAAAAACAGTGGCTTTTATTGGTGTGGTCATAGGAATTGTTGGCTTAATACTAACCTGTAGTCAACCAAGGACTGAAAAAGACCAAAAATCCTCTGTTGCTGGAGAAATGCCGGAGAGAGTCATTGAAATTCAGCAAAAAGCCAGGAGAGTTTATAAGAACGAAAAAGGATATTGGGAGGCGGAGTTTGATGAAGGACATATCATGGTTTTTATACCAGCCGGCGAGTTCACTATGGGTTCAAATGAAGGATTAGACGATGAAAAGCCTGTCCATAAAGTTTATCTTGATGATTATTGGTTAGCCAAGTATCCAGTCACCGTGGCCCAGTTTCGAAGATTCGTCAAGGAGACAGGCTATGTAACCGATGCCGAAAAGGGGC
>DQWD01000030.1 GCA_011042725.1 Candidatus Aminicenantota bacterium
AATGGTAAGCCTGGCTTCCGCGGCGGCAATCATGATTACCAATGACCGGGATGAAAGGAAATGGGGCAAATTTATCCAAAGTGGAAAAGAGATAATTATTCATTTCCTCCGCGTAGCCATTATAAGTTAGATCTCCAGTATTAATAACAAAGTCTGGTTGCCACCGGTTAATACTTTGGAGAATATACTGAAACACTTTGAGATTACTGCGTGAATCGCCCATGACAGCAAAGCGGAAAGCAGGAGAAGATTTGATAGAGACTTGTTCAGCTTGGCTCTTTATTTCATTTAAAATCTGATTTAGATTGTATTTATCTTTGAAAGGGGCTAGATTCTTTTCAATTTCAGCTAATGAGTCTTGTTTATAAGGAAGAGCTGGCTGAAGCATTGCCTGGCGGGGACCGGCCGAGAAGACAAATCCCTTTTCTCCTAGTGAGAAAACGGTTTCTTCTTGAGGAGAGATAAAAGACACCAAATAGCGCTGGCCATATCTGCCCTTGGCCTGCCAGGCGGCTTGAGGGTGGCCGAAAATACTTAGTTGGGAGATTTTTTGTTTTACTCCTGAAGGAAGAGCAGGAAGAGAAATTGGCTGAAGATTTCCTTGGTAAAAGATTGCTCCTGGTTCTTCTGTTTTTTCGTTAACATAGGAAAAAATCTGGATTAATTTACCCTCAGGTTGATATTCAAAGCCTAGATAATCGTCTTCATTGAGGAATAGTTCAAATGACCAGTGTTCTTTTTCTTCCTGAATTTGTTTTCGGAAGATGATTTTCTGGGGAGCAGATATGATGGGCTGAACTTGGGAAAGGATAGCCGGAGGGAGATCTGCCCAGCTTATTTCCTTTTCTTTCGCATATAAAGAAGGATCGGCATAGTCGTTACCTGGCGGAGAAAAAACTTCCATGAATTCCGGCGGTTGACCATAGGAAATTGCCTGCGGTTGAGGGGGGACAGATTGGCTAGAAGAATCTTTTGTTGGTGAAGAGCAAGCTGAAAAATATGAGGCCAGGTAAAAAAGGATGATTATTAGGGCAAAGGTTTTGTTTAACTTAAAGCTGGAGAAAAATTTCATTAGTCACCTCTTTTTTTTGGAGGCCCGGTTTTGCTTATTGAAAAAGTTTAAGCATTTAATTTGTTATTATATAAAAATTTCCGTGGTTTTCCTAGAAATCCAACGAGACAATATTTGTTATTATTTATTCAAACCAAATCCTATTTTCCCCAAGAAGCTTAGCTAGTTTAAATTGGAGCCTAAAAGTTCTATAATAGCTCATTACTTCCAGAAAAGCCTTTCAAATAATAATTGTGATCAAGGTAGCAAAATAGTCATGGTAGAGAAAAACATAAGCATGGCCAAAAGCATTTCTCACTCTACTCCCGGAGTTCAGACTCTTCTAGGGAAACCACGCCAGGCGATTATTAAATTATCTGGGCCGATGATTGTGGCCATGTCGGTGCAGACGCTTTATAACTTTGTGGATGCTTTCTGGGTCTCCGGGTTAGGGCCAGATGCTCTTTCAGCGGTTGGTTTCTTTTTTCCTTTCTTTTTCATGTTGATGGCTCTAGCGACAGGACTTGGAGTGGGAGGGAGCGCCGCGATTTCCCGCCGAATTGGAGCACAGGACAAAATCGGTGCCGATGATGTAGCTAGCCACACCATCGTGATGATGCTTCTCTTGGCCGTTGTGGTTACCATCCCTTTTTTCTGGCTTACGCCCCACATATTTGAGTTTATGGGAGCCGGCTCTATCACTCCGACAGCCACTCATTATGCTCGCATTCTGTTTGCCTTTACCATTGTCATCTTCTTTGCCAATATCGCCAGTGCCCTTCTTAGAGGAGAGGGAGATGTCAAACGAGCCATGTATGTAATGATGCTCGGAGCTGGTTTGAATATCATTCTTGACCCCCTCTTTATCTTTGTTTTTAAATTGGGAATCGCAGGTGCGGCTTGGGCCACCGCCTTGTCTTTATCGGTTTCTTCTTGTTTTCTTTTTAACTGGCTGATCCTGAAGAAAGATTCTTATGTAAAAATAAAACTCAAAGGATTTCGTTTCCGCCGCCAAATAATTCGGGATATATTAAGAGTAGGCATTCCTACTTCCATCCAACAGTTAAGTATGTCCTTTTCGGTTTTTATTTTAAATATAATTGCCGTTAAAGTAGGTGGGACAGATGGAGTAGCTGTTTTTACCACCGGCTGGCGAGTAACAATGTTTGCTATTCTACCCTTGATTGGTCTGGCCACTGCTGTGACTTCGGTAACTGGAGCTGCCTATGGAGGTAAGGATTATCAAAAATTAGACGATGCCTATCTTTATGCCATTAAGCTAGGGGTGGTGGTTGAAGTGGTTATCGC
>DQWD01000188.1 GCA_011042725.1 Candidatus Aminicenantota bacterium
CCTTCAGGTCCGAGGTCAATAATGTAGTCAGCACTTTTGATGAAATCCAAATTGTGCTCAATCACCACGACGGTATGGCCAGCCTCAATTAGCTTTTGCAGGCAATTCAGGAGGAGCACCAGGTCATGGGGATGCAACCCGATAGTTGGCTCATCAAAGAGATAAAGGATGTGTTTTTCTCTCTGGTGGACCAAGTGGTAAGCCAGTTTTATTCTTTGGAGTTCTCCCCCCGAGAGGGTTGTTGTTGGCTGACCCAGTCTTAAGTAACCTAAGCCAACTTCAATAAGAGGGGATAGTTTTCTCCGGATTTGGGGCACATCATAGAAAAACTCCACCGCCTCGGTCAGACTCATTTGTAAGACTTCGTGGATATTCTTGCCTCGATATTTTATATCCAGAATTTCTTTCTTAAACCGTTTTCCTTTACAGGCTTCGCAGGGCAGGACCACGTCAGAGAGGAATTGCATTTCAATGATTTGTTGGCCGGCTCCTTTACATTCTTCGCAACGTCCTCCTCGGGTGTTAAAAGAGAAAAACCCGGCCGGGTAGCCCATTAAGCGAGCTTCGCGCGTTTGGCTAAAAATTTCTCTGATTTCATCCATGGCTTTGGTATAGGTAGCGGGAATGGAGCGGGGGGAAGAACTCAGCGGGCTTTGATCGACCATGATGGCTTTGTGTACTAATTCTTTCCCTTCTATTTTTTTAAATCCATCAGAAGAAGCCCCGCTTATTCCTTGGTAAAGAACATCACTGAGAAGAGTACTTTTACCGGAACCGGAAACCCCGGTAATACAGGTGAAAACATGCAGGGGAATCCGGATATCAATGTTTTTGAGGTTGTGTTTGCGGGCTTGATGGACGAGGATATAGCCTTGAGGTTGGCGGCGGCGAGGGGGGAGAGGGATGGTTTTTTGACGGGTGAGATAAGAGGCGGTCAATGAGGTTGAGCAGTTTAGAAAATCCCCAAAGCGACCTTGGAAAATAACTTCGCCACCTTTTTCACCGGCCTGGGGACCAAGGTCGACAATGAAATCAGCTTGCTTGATAATTTCGGGATCATGTTCGACCACGACCACTGTGTTCCCTCTATTTTTAAGAGACTGGAGAATGCTGACCAGTCTTTGGTTGTCTCGAGGATGGAGGCCGATACTGGGCTCGTCCAGGATAAAAAGGGTCCCGACCAAAGAAGCACTAAGGGCGGCGGCAAGGTTAATTCGCTGTGCTTCTCCGCCACTTAGAGTAAAGGTCATCCGATCTAAGGTTAAATAATCAAGCCCTACTTCTAACAAGAACTTAAGTCGATTGAGAATTTCTCGGATTAGCCGTTCACCCACCCGTTGTTGAAAAGGAGAAAGTGAAAGTGAGGAAAAGAACTCAAAGGCTTGTCTTACCGTCATCTTCACTACATCCCCAATGTTAAGCCCATTAATTTTGACCCTTAGGGCTTGTTGGTTAAGACGAGTTTGACCGCATTCCGGGCAAGGGATATATTTCCGGTAGCGACTGAGAAAAACGCGAACTTGGACTTTATATTTTTTGGTCTGGAGCCAGTCGAAAAAGCCTTTGACTCCATAATAGCCATCCCCTCCCTCAAGGATGAAGCTTTGCCATTCATCTTTAAGCTGACGCCAGGGAATATCGGTGGGGATACCTCGTCGTCGAGCTTCATGGAGAAGTTCTTCCTGCATCCCTTGAGAGACTGGTTTTGTCCAGGGTTCGATGGCTCCTTCCTCCAAGCTTTTGTTTTGGTCAGGGATAATTTTGTCCTCATCAAGAACAGCCAGGTCTCCAAAGCCGTGGCACCGGGGGCAGGCCCCTTGAGGACTGTTAAAAGAGAATAAATTGGGATCAGGCTCTTCATAGACGAGTCCACATGTTTTACATTCGAGTTGGGTGGAAAAAATAATTTCTTGTTGGCCGTTAATGATAACTTTAACTTTGCCTTGGCCTTTTTTGAGCGCCAGCTCGAGAGAATCAACTAACCTTTCTCTTTCTTCTGGATCGCCTTTGGTAAGATGGAGGCGGTCGACCAGAACATCATAGCCATGAGCAGAGGAAGTTTTAATTTGGGGAAAGGAAGTTATCTTGCCTTCCATCACTACTCGATAAAACCCATCTTTCTCTAAAGCGAGGAGGTCGTGAGGATGATTCCAAGCGAAGGTTATCCAAATTTTTGTCCCTGGTGGGTGCTGGTAAAGCTCGTCGACGATAGCATCAATGGTATCCCGGACCACGGGTTGACCACATTGGGCACAATGAATAGTTCCTAACCGGGCAAAAAGAAGGCGCAGGAAGTCGTAAATTTCCGTGGCTGTGGCCACGGTTGAGCGAGGATTCTTAGTCGTGGCTTTTTGTTGA
>DQWD01000211.1 GCA_011042725.1 Candidatus Aminicenantota bacterium
ATATCTTGATGTGAAAAAGGTATTGGGGGTGGGCGTAGCTAACTTTTTTTCTCGCGTTGATGACCAAGGAGTGAGGCGCATTTTGGGAGAAACTATTTCCCATACGGGTTACATCATCATTCTAGGGCAAGTCTTTATCTCTCGCCTCTTAGAGAAATTTAAGGCTATTCCTGCCTTCTTGAGTGGCCTGGCGGTTTTAGCTGGAGGTTTTGTCATTCTCGGCTATGCTCGCTTGAGTGCGGCCGGATTTGTTTTTCTGGGAATATTTTTGGTGGCTGTGGGTGAGATGATGGCTTCCCCGCGGATTCAGGAGTACATTACTTGGCTGGCTCCGAAGGAAAAAGCCGGGTTATACATGGGCTCGAATTTCTTGGCCTTGGGCATTGGCGCTGCTTTGAGTGGAGTTATCTATACTACTTTATATGGTTTCTTTCGGGCGCAGGGCCGCCCCGAATATATTTGGTTTACTTTGGCTGGCCACATCGTCCTGGGGATTATTGTTTTGCTTTTTTTTACCAAGATAGGAGGAGAGTTTAGAGAACAAGAGCAATGACCTTAGATTAAGAAAACCCAACTAGAGAGTAATGGTTGAGGAAATAATAGTTTATGAAGGAGAGGAGTTGAAGAGGAGAAAACGGAAATTCCCCGCTAATGATTATTTTACCAGACGGATTGCTTGGTACGGAGAAATAGCCACCACCGAGAACAAAATTAGAAAAAAGCCAAGCGAAACCCCGATCCAGGAGAACTGGGGATGGACATGAAGAGTATAATCTTTCGTTGTTGTTAAAACCTAATTAAAAGGAGAAACACCATGTTAGTTAAAGAAAAAACGGATCAAGCAATTAACATTCTTAACCAGGAAAACATAGATTGTTGGCTTACATTTGTTCGCGAAAGCGCTATTATGCATGATCCTAATCTTGATTTTTTGACGGAAACCAATGTTACTTGGCCTTCGGCCTTTATCATCACCAAGGGAGGAGAAAAAGTGGCCATCGTCGGGCAAATGGACCGGGCCACTATTGATGATTTGGGGGTTTATTCCCCGGTTTTGAGTTATGTGCAAGGGATTAAAGAACCTCTTCAAACTACCTTGCAACGTTTGCAACCCCGGCAGATAGCCATCAATTATTCCCGCGACAGCGAGGTTGGGGATGGGTTAACTCATGGGATGTATTTGCTCTTGATGGACTATTTGAGAGAGATTAATCTTGAGCAGCGGGTGGTCTCGGCCGAGCGAGTTGTTTCCCGGCTGCGAGCCTGTAAAACTCGGGCGGAATTAGACCGCATCAAAGAGGCCATTGATCACACCGAGGACATTTTTCGATTAGTAAAATCTTTCATTAAGCCCGGCCGGACAGAAAGGGAAATTGCTGATTTCATGTTGGCCGAAGTGAAGAAAAGAGGACTGGAAGTAGCTTGGGAAAAAGATCATTGTCCGGCGGTGTTTACCGGCCCCGAGACGGCCGAGGCGCATTACCGTCCCACCGAAAGACAAGTGGAGCCGGGTCATGTTCTTAACATGGATTTCGGGGTCAAGGTTAAGGATTATGTATCTGATCTCCAGCGAACTTTTTACATTCGTTCTCCAGGGGAAGAGACAGCTCCCCCAGAGGTGGTGCATGGTTTTCAAACCATCGTGACGGCTATTGAATTGGCTCGGCAAGCCTTAAAACCGGGAATTCAGGGGATTGAGGTGGATCGCATCGCCCGCGAGCATGTGGTGAGTCAGGGTTATGAAGAATTTCCTCACGCTTTGGGGCACCAGGTGGGGCGTTTTGCCCATGATGGGACTGCTTTACTGGGTCCGGCCTGGGAGAAATATGCCCAAAAGCCATTTGAGCCCCTTGAGCCGAACATGGTGTTTACGCTCGAGCCCCGACTGAAGGTGGCTGGCCGAGGAGTTGTTACCATTGAAGACATGGTAGTTGTTACTGAAGATGGGGCTGAATTCTTTTCCACTCCCCAAAAAGAGTTAATTCTTATTTAGGAAAAAGGTTAACTGCCTTTTGTTGAAACCTAGTGAAAGCTGGTGACAGTTCACCTATTTACCTAAAAAATCCCGCAAAACCGAAAAACGGCGGATATCGGAAAAGAAAAGGAATCCCTAAAAACCGGGAGAAATCCCGGCTATTTTCTCCCCTTAACCCTAAATATTTTGCTTCGTGAGAAGGGAGAAATGTTTTTTTCTGGAAAAGCGAAAGAGAAGGAGTAATAATTTCATGTTTCGCAATTTGATTCTTTAAGTTATTGGGAGCAAGCGAGATTGGTGTTAATGGTAACATAAAAATGTACCTTTTAGCAGAGAACTCATTCTCAGATAGAGGGCTTGGCATGTCA
>DQWD01000004.1 GCA_011042725.1 Candidatus Aminicenantota bacterium
AGATGTCTATATTGAGATGTCGCCGTTTTTTGAAGCTGACCATTTGGAAACACCTCTTCTCATGTATCATGGGGCCAAAGACAATAATAGTGGAACTTTCCTTATTCAATCGGAACGAATGATCCAAGCCCTCACTGGCTTAGGAAAAAAGGCGGTTCTCTATGTTTACCCCTTTGAATCACACGGGCCACGCTGTCTAGAGACTTATTTTGACCTCTGGGCGAGATGGCTGGCCTTTTTCGATAAATATGTTAAAAATCCTCAACCTGAGAAAAAGAAAGAGGAAGCGAAGTAGGGGAGAAAGAGGAAGGCCTCAAGGAGAAGAAAGAAGTCAGCCTAAAGAATTACCATCTAACCGCGAAAAAAATAAGTGGTTGCTATATAACAAAACAGAAACCCGAAAATAATTTAGATTCAAAAAAATAAAATTGTGCGTAAGGATGAAAGGTAACCATGAAGATCAACAATCATTTCTATTCCCCGTTTAAGAGTGCCTTTAATGATGAAACCTATGCCAGCTTTATTGCTGGCCGCCGAGGAGCTTCGCCCATCCCCCATCGACAGAATAAAGTGACCTCCCTGGAAAAGGTGGTGGACTTAATCAATGATGGTGATGTGATTTCGTATCCCCATTATTATCGAGCGGGTGACAAAGGTCTCCAGCTAGTCATCGAAAAACTCCGCGAGAAGAGAAAAAAGGACTTGCTTCTCTATGGAAATGCCTTTTTTGATCACACTGATCCCTGGTTGATTGAAGCTTTCCGCGATGGAACGCTGAGAGGGTTATACGGAAATGTCTATCGGAAATTTGGGGCGTATGTCACCGCTGGGGAACTGTTGCCTTGGGTGAGCATTGGTTTTTCTCATGGCAACCGCGTTCGGAAGCTTCAAACAGGAGAGGTGAGAGTTAAAGTTGCTTTTGGGCCGGTTCCGATAGCTGATGTTTATGGAAATGCCAATGGCCTGATGGGGAAACCTGAACATCTTTGTGGTCCCTTAGGTTTGTTTGCTGCTGATGCTGAGTTTGCTGATTATACATGTCTTCTGGCTGGAGAAGTGAGCGAGCATCTGATTATGCCCGTTTCTATCTCGATGGAGAACGTAGATTTTGTCGTCCCGGTTAAAGAACCAGGCCTAGCAGCAGGAATCGGAAGTGGCACTCTGGATATGAATAAAGCCAAAGCTAATCCATTTAATGCTGCTGTTGCCGAGAATGTTACCCGGGTAGTTAAAGCGGCGGGTGTAGTAAAAGAAAACTTTGCTTTTCAAGTGGGCAGCGGAGCCGGTTTGATCGTCTTGGAAAACATAAGGGAAATCCTTAGAGAAATGAAAGTTGTGGCCAATTTTTCGATTGGGGGTATTACTTCTTTCCACGTGGATATGTTGGAAGAAGGATTGGTGAGATATTTAATGCATGGGCAATTATTTGAGCCCAGCCCGAAAGTAATTGAATCTTTGTTAACCCATCCGCGTCACTTAGAAATTACCCCTGGTTATTATGCTTCCGTGGCTAATAAAGAGTGTGCCGTGAATATGCTTGATTTGGCTGTGTTGTCGGCTTTAGAGGTTGATTTGGAGTTTAATGTCAACACTGTTTGTGCCAATGGTCGGATTATAGGGGGCATCGGGGGAGGACAAGATGTAGCGGCTGGGGCGGCCCTCACCATTATCTTTTTGCCCCTGGCTACTGGAAAAGGTGAGTGGGGTTTTCCTCGAGTGGTGGAAAAGGTTTACACCCGAACCACACCTGGGGAAGTAATTGATGTGGTAGTTACCGAAGAATTTGTGGCGGTAAATCCCCAAAGTAAAAGCCCCTATAAACAATCCATCCTGGCCCAAGCTGAACAATTTGGTCTAAAAGTCCTGACCATTGAGGAGCTCCACCAGCGGTCGGTGGCCAAGGCCCAGCAGATGGGGAAAATACCACCTCGCCGGGAAACAACCGGCAAGATTGTCCATGCCATCGAGTGGAGAGATGGAACTTTGCTGGACGTTATTCGTCAACCAACCAGCTAAATTTAAAGGCTAAAAACTGGTGAAAAAAATTGGTGAAAATTGGTGACAGTTCACATATTTACCTAATTTTTTGCTCGAAACTGAAGAACTAGCGAAAATCGGTGACACCAATGCCAGCTTATAACACCAGTGCCAGCTTACATATTTAGACAGGATCATCAACTATCTCCAGCTGACATTTGTCGCCGAGAGACCTCCGCCCCTAATATGGTCTCGCAGGAATTCTTCTTGAATTTTGAGGCTCCGCCTAATTGCTTTTCATGATTTTCTCTTTGACAGAGTTTCTGGAAAAAGAAGAAAGAATTTAAAAGTATAAGACATGAT
>DQWD01000022.1 GCA_011042725.1 Candidatus Aminicenantota bacterium
AGACATGAAGACGTAAAACATGTCAGCCAAAAAGGTTCTTACCTGCTAACTTCACCAATAAGCCTCCTAAAGTTGATCACCTAACTAAAAGTTCTTAGGACAAGTTTTAATTTAGGAAGCAAACTCAGCTCTAACTGAAAGGTTAAAGCCCCCCCTGATATATTCATCGTTAATAGGTCAACAGGGGAAACTGGAGTTAATTGCATTTCTTTCTGGGTATCCAGAATAAAAATATTTCTGGTACGCAGCAAAGAAAAAAACTTAAGTTAATAAACACTAGCTAAGTATCTAATACGTAACCTTTTCCCCTAAAATCAATTGCAGAGACTATCGAGTCTCAGTTTTTGCTGAAAATTTACTCAACTACCAATCCAATTTCATGGGGCAAGGCGAGAAAGCAGGTGCCAACATCTGGAAAGTTACCCGAATAAAATAAGATAGAATAAAAACAAAAAGCGAATAGAAAAAAAGAAATTAAGAAAATAATAACAAATCAGGAAAAATTAAGAAAACAGAAATTAAATTAAGAAAAAATTAAAAACCGTATTTTAGTCTTAAATAAAAATAAAACCCTAAATTTCTTCTTTTAAGAGACCACCAACCTAAGATATTTTCCTTTTCTTACATGACCAATCTTTCCCCCGGACATATTTTTCAAACCAGCGGATTTCTTCAATCATTAAAATTCTTCTATGCCGTGGCTCTCTAATCCCATGGCCTTCGCGAGGAAATTTGACATATCGTACCGGGACTTGACCAATATCCCGTAAAGCGGTAAAAAACATCAAACTTTGATTAACGCTGGAAGTGGTATCCCTTCCGCCATGAAAAAGAATAACTGGGGTTCTAACGTCTTTGACGTAAGTAATAGCTGAACGTTTTGCCCACTCCTCTGGGTTGTCCCAAGGCGTGCCCCCGATGTACCATAAGCTAACATCAAAGTTGAAACCTGGTCCTGTTTCAGCCGCCCAATTGTATACCCCCGCCCCAGCCGAAGCAGCTTTAAAGCGATGGACGTGAGTTATCAAGTACCCGGTGCTTACTCCTCCCCAACTCCAGCCGCGGACCGCAAGCTGCTCAGGATTAAGAGGGTAATGCTTCAGCACATAATCTACCCCACTCATAATATCTGCATGTTCACCATCGCCCACCTCACCTTTGAGAGCTTGGAGGAATTCATCTCCGTAGCCAGTACTTCCCCGGTAATTCGGAGCAAGCAGAGCATAACCTAGCCCCCCAAACAAATGAAATTCGGGGCGAAAAGAATTATCAACAACCCCGGCTGGGCCTCCATGAATATGGACAATAAGAGGGAGTTTGCTTTTTTCTTGGCGTTGGGGAGGCAGATAAAACATGCCCTCAACCTCTAATCCTCCTTTTTTACTCCGCCAACGAATTACTTGGGCTGAGGAAAGGAGAATCTCCTTTCTGATCCAAGGATTACTATCAGTTATTCTTACCGGATTTTTTAATCTCAAATCTGAGACGTATACGTCAGGAGGAGTCTGATAATCTTGATAAATATAAGCCATCTTTCTCATATCTTGAGAAAAGGATCTAACCCATAAAGTTCCTGGCGTGTCAGTCAAAGCTTCGAGTTGATCTTTCTCCACATCAATTCGATATAAATTGGTTTTCGTACCGTGCAACTCATTAAAATAGAAGTAACGACTATCAGCAGACCATGCTTTAATACCTCCGTACATCTCCCCTTGATTCTGGCTTGTTAAACGACGAAATTTACCATTAGAGACAAAATACAGCCAAAAACTGCCATTGCTTAGTTCATATTTACCCCCTTTGACTTGGTAATAAGGGGCATGAAACATTATCTTCCCCCCATCAGGGGACCATTTTAAATCTGATTCGGGGCCTTGGTTATAAGTAACCCTTTGAAAACCTGAGCCATCTCGATTGACAAGATAAATCTCGGCCAAGAAGGGATAATTAGTACGGGTGTCAGGCAGCCCAACAAACACTACTTGATCACCCTTAGGAGAGACCTCAAACTCTTCAATAACTAACTTGCCCTTGAAGATAGTAGTTGCCGTTTTCGACGCCAAATCAAAGAACCATAATTGGCTGAAGCGCGCATTCTCTTTGCCATTAGGTGGTTCATCAACAAAAACGGCATCAGCCCCCAGTTCATATTCCTTTTGCTCTTCTTCAGACCGCGCTTCATCAGCTAAGAAAACGATGCCAGAACAATCTTTAAGCCATTGATAATCTTTGATGCTCACTGGATGATTAGTAATAGCCTGAGCTTCACCCCCATCAACAGGAATAAGAAAAAGCTGATCACGTTTCCCCACTTTACTTAA
>DQWD01000130.1 GCA_011042725.1 Candidatus Aminicenantota bacterium
CTCACCGGGGTGTCGATAAAGATGAAGAATATGCTTATCAGTTAACGGCTGTTGATTCCTGGGGAGTGGAGAGCACTGCCGCCAAAGTTAGAGTGAAGTAACAAGGTTAGTTACTATAATGAATGCCTTGGGAATTAAAAAAATGTGAATCATCTCCCGATTAGTTGGTAAAAAAGTGAATACTTTATTGAGTAGAAAAAAATAGGGTAAATAGGTATTGCGTCCCCAGTTTTTTCCCAGTTTTTTCTTCCCAGTTTTTTCTTTGGAAAAGGAGAAAGAATGGTTATGAAGAAGGTAAAAGTATCGTGGCGGCGAGAAGGCAATCGCCCTCGTTGCCGGGCATTTATTATAATTCTGATTGGTCTTTGCTTGATGTTAACTCCCTTGGTTGAGGCATCGCAGATAGCGCTTGGTCTTTGGGGGAGTTATTTTTATCCCCGGGAAGAAATCTTTCGAGACATCTATGATCCAGGGGCCCAGTTTGGAGGAGACATAGTTTACACTTTTTGGGTAAATTATGGACTATTTTTACGGGCTAATTATTACCAGAAAGATGGCCAGCTTACTTTTACTCAAGACAAGACCAAGGTTAAAATTATACCGGTCACTCTGGGCTTTCGTTACCATGTCACGGGAAAAAGAATGGAGGGCTATCTAGACTTAGGCCTTGGCCTTTTTCATTTTGAAGAAGAAAATCCCATTGGAAGGGCGAATGTAAATAAATTAGGATACTTGGTCAGCGGTGGTCTTTCATTTTATATTTATAAAGGTCTTTTCCTTGGCTTGCGGGCGGATTACACTCATTGTCAGGTTAAACCATTTGAGCTTGAAGCCCAGATTGGGGGTTTAGCCTTGCAAGTGGGGTTAGGCTATCGTTTTCAGTTGACCCCCGAAGAGGAATCTTGGGTTTGGAAAGAGGTAAAGTAAAAGGCTGATACTTATTGTCATATATCGTATTTTTTAGACATTATCATCAACTAAGGATGGAACTAAAAATCACCCCTAAATTCCTCTTTATAGGTGATTTACAAGTTTTCTCTTCATAGCTATATTTATTTCGTAATTTTGAATGGAAGAATTAAGCCTTTCTAGAGTTAATGTGAAATTTGAGAAAAAAGGGATTAATGAGAATGAGTGGAAGTTTTTCCAAGCCCTCAAGAGATTTTGTTTTTTTCGAAAAAAAAGTTTTTCAAGCGACTAAAAAGAAGGGGTATTAAAGATGAGAAAAAAAATTAGAGTAAAAAATTTCCTGCTGTTTTCCATAATTTTTTTTCTTTTTTGCTCACTGGGTCCAACTTTTGCCGATGAATTACCTCTTCCCTCGTATCTTAACTCAGTTGTTATTAGCATAGAACATAATGTTCTTGATTCTGATGAAGTAGATTACATTAAGAATAATTTTAATTGGGGTCTTTATACCTGGCTGTCATTTTCCAAGACAGCCTTTGTCCCAGTTCTCGACTGGCATACCTCCTGGGATGAAGCTGATGAGGGAATTGAAAGCTTTAAGAATCAAATTGATCAGCTTATCGAGGCAGCCAAAGCAAAAAACGTTAAGCTGCACATCGTTTTAGTGGGGGGGCTAGTCCGTTATGTTTCCACTTACCGAGATGCCAAGGAAGAGGACATCCGTAATTGTCAATGGTATAACGATAATAAGCTAGCAGCTGATGATCAGATTACAGATCCCAATGCGATGGATAAGTATATCTGGGGCACTCTCTCTCGCTATGCCCGGAAAATGAGACGCAACTTGGAGGCTAAAGCCAAGGCTACGTTGGCTTTTCTCAAACAAAAGATGGATGATAATCCAGATGTCATTGTGGCTATCAGTGGCTGGGGTGAAGTGGAACTTAATTTCAATCGGCTTAATTCTTCGCCTAGCATTCAAAATTATTTCTGCGATTATTCACCGTTTGCTGTGTTGGAGTTTAGGGACTGGATTCTTCATACTGGTATGTATGATGATATTAGTGGGAAGTATGCTGGTGAGGGGTGGTCTGAAGGAGGAAGCAAGTACCAAGGGGCTTCAGGTTTAGCCAAATTCAACCAGGATTTTGGCACAAGTTTCACTACCTGGGATTTGAAATATTATAACTGGAGTCTAAATGACGATTATGATTCTGACCCAACTGATTACGTCAATAATGACCCTCATCGGATTTCTTGGGCTGATTATGATCACGGTAATATGATACCAACTTCTGGCTCGTATTACATCCCCGGTGGTTTTGATCCTCCCCGAGTGATGGAACCGGGAGAAAAGTTTTGGGATCTTTGGAATTTATTCCGAGAAACCATGGTTCATCACTACGTGAAA
>DQWD01000292.1 GCA_011042725.1 Candidatus Aminicenantota bacterium
GCACGTGTTGCCGATGATTATGCGTGAACAAGGGGTAGATATGTGGATTGTTCGTAGTGATGAAGAGCCTCTTTACCGGCAAGCTTCTTACAGTGAGCATCCGGTTTATTTGTCCTTACTCCCAGCTAACCAGGGAGGCATGGTCTTACCCAGTAAATATGCCCGCACTGGGATGGATGTTCCCAAGATTTTGATTTTCTATGATACGGGCAAAGAGATAGAGTTCATCGAGCCTCGCGATTATGAGGAGATAACCGGGATAGTTCGAAAGCGTGATCCCAAGAAAATCGCTATCAGCAAGAAAAACCTTTATATTGAAAGGCGGAAGATTGGTGATACAAAACAATTAACCGTTGTTAAGAGTGACAAGTTACAGAGAGCTTTGGGTAAAAAATATGCGGCCCGCACCGTTGACTCTTGGCATTTAGGGATTCTCTGGCTTTCTATCTGTGGCCCGGAACAAATTAGTGCTTATCGTTATGTCCAAGGAGTGCAGAACGATATCTTGGCCGAGGCTTTTTCCAACCAGGCCATTATCCCTGATTTTACCACGATTGGTGACTTGAATTGGTGGATTCGCCATCGCTATTTAGAACTTGATTTAGACTGCGACAATCATCCCTATGTTAACATTAGGCGAAGGCCATCAAAAATTGCTCAATATAAAGAATCCGCTAAGTATTTTCGCCATGGAATGACAACGGCTGAAAATGTGATCATCCGCCGCGGAGATATAGTGGGGCTAGATTCGGACATAATGTTGCTTGGCTTGGAAACCGACACACAATATTATGCCTATGTGCTCCAAGAAGGAGAGAAAGATGTTCCTCCGTCTTTAAAAAGGGTGCTTCGGATCATGAATGAGATGCTGGATGAATACCGCAAAGTATATGTTGCCGGCCGCACCGCCCAAGAAATTATAGATGCGGGGAACAAGATTAAGCCCAAGGATCCGATGATGGTTGAGGCTGAATTTGGTTTCCATCCCTTGCCGATGTATATCCGCCGGTTTTCGGAAAACGGCTTGAAATTTTCCAGGGGAACGTATGTGGCGGGAATTGGCTCAGGGTACAAGCAGCATCCACTGCTCTCGCCCAAGCTTACCCTCCACTACAACACCCTTTATGCCCATGAACCACATTTTTCTTTTGCTGTTCCCGAGTGGGGAGAGGAAAAACTCTCTTTTGCCATTGAACAGGGAGTTGTTTTTACCAAGCGAGGATGTGAGTTTCTTGACCGTGGCAACCTAGAATGGTTCGTAGTTAAATAGTGAACTAATGGTGAGGAGTTAACATTTTAATTGGTTAAAGAAAGTCATTAAAGAAAGGAGATTTCATGCGTCTCAAAAATTTCAGAGATATTATTTTTCCAATGCTTTTTGCAGTCCTAGTGGGCCTAATGTTTTCCCTGGCGTGTACCTCACCTGAAAAGTCCGAGAAGCAACAAGCTAGGGTGACCTCCAGCGATAGTTACGAGGATCTGGTTGCTCTTTTTCGTGAATTCCAAGAATTTGAAAAGCCGGAAATAATCGACGGTATCCCTGATTATTCGCCAGCTACTATGGCTAAGAAAAGGGAAGGACTGGAGAAATTTCGGAAACGCTTAGAAGCCATAGATCCTAACGGTTGGCCGATACCCCAAAAAGTTGATTTTGTTTTAGTCTGGGCGGAAATGAATGGGATGGAGTTTTACTTGCGAGTTCTCAAGCCTTGGTGGCGGGACCCGGTTTTTTACCTTCCATCCCAGGCCGGGGCCGGACCAGTTATTGATCTTGGTCTTGACATTCCAGAAAAGCGGCCGCTTTCTTCTGAAGAACTGACCAAACTTAAGGCCCAGTTGGAAGCAATTCCGAGGATTTACCGCCAGGCAGAGAAGAATCTTACTGAGGCGGCCGGAGATTTAGCTTTAATCGCTCTTCATTATATTGACCACGAAGCCAGCCGGTATCAAAGATTGGCA
Organism: Candidatus Aminicenantota bacterium; assembly: GCA_011042725.1. GTDB lineage: Bacteria > Acidobacteriota > Aminicenantia > Aminicenantales > Aminicenantaceae > JdFR-80. Next base: position 1,960 of record DQWD01000292.1, read on the forward strand.
CAATATTTGGGCTCCTATCATCCTGATTTGGTTCCCCTTATTGAGCAAGCTGGAGAGGCAGTAAGGAATTATGGACGCTGGTTGGAAGCAAATAAATCGCGCATGACCGCTCCAGCCGGAATCGGCAAGGAAAATTATAATTGGTGGTTACAGAAAGTTCATCTTTTCCCTTATACTTGGGACGAGTGCCTTTGCATTGTGACCCATGAATACAATCGGATAATTACTTTCCTTAAACTTGAAGAAAATCGTAATCGGCATCTCCCCGAATTGGAAATAGCCGACACCGAAGATAAATGGTATCATCAGCTTGAAATTGCTCTAAATTATGTGCTGAAGTGGCTGCAGGAAGAA
>DQWD01000110.1 GCA_011042725.1 Candidatus Aminicenantota bacterium
CGAGCCTTTTAAAAAAGGGGCGATTGTTTGGACCAATCTTTCAAGGCTGTTTTCCCTCTTCTTTGATTTTAACCTGTTTTATTCCAATATGTTATGAAGAAACACGGCTTTTCCTGTGAATAGATCATGTCCAAAGACACACCCAAACTATGAAAACTGATATACTTTTCGAGAGCACCTCCACAAAGGAGGTCGTTATTAATGGCTTGGCGAATAGCCCATTTTCAAGGTAATTATTCAGGTAAAACATAAATCTTTAAAAGATAATCAAATCAAAAATTAACTGAAAATTTAGATTTTCCTCGATAAAAGGACAAAGGCAGCCCTGGGTAGCCCCTTCCCTCACCCAAAAACACCAGCGATTTCCTGGCCGCAGTAACGACAGCGGTCGCCATCCAGGTGAAGCTCAACGTTGAAAAAACCAAATCTCCTGATTACCACCCGCTCACAGGCGGGACAATAAGTATCCTCTCCTTCAGCCAAAACATTACCCAAATAAACATATTGCAATCCTTCAGTCCGACCAATCTCATAAGCTCGACGAAGAGTAGAGAGCGGAGTGGCCTCGCGGTCGGTTAATTTGTAATCGGGATGAAACCGACTGATATGCCAGGGAATATTTGGGTCAACACTCTTGAGGAAGCAAGCAATATCCCTCAGCTCTTCGGGAGTATCATTTTCTCCAGGAATAACCAGGGTGGTCACTTCGACCCAGATGCCTAATTTTCTCATCCTGGTGATCGTCTCTAATACCGGCTGAAGGTGAGCTTTACAGAATTTCTGATAAAACTCTTCTCGGAACGACTTCAAATCGATGTTGGCGGCATCAAGATAAGGCGAAATCTCTTCCAAAGCTTCAGCTGAAATATAACCATTAGTCACAAAATTATTTCTCAAGCCCTTCGCAGTGGCTAGGCGAGCCGTATCATAAGCATATTCAAAAAAAATGGTAGGCTCGGTGTAAGTATAGGAAATACTTTGGCTCTGCGAACGCCAAGCGGCACTGACCACTTCCTCCGGCTCAAGTTTTTCTCCCGGGATCTGAGGCAAACCGGTTTTTGACGCTTGGGAAATTTGCCAATTCTGGCAAAAAGGACACTGGAAGTTACAGCCGATGGTGGCGATGGAAAAAGCTCTGGTTCCGGGCAAAAAGTGGAAAAGAGGCTTTTTTTCAATGGGATCAACATGAGCGGCGATCACCCGCCCGTAGACATGGGTAACCAAGCGCCTTTCTCTATTCTGACGAACACCACATATACCAAATTTCCCTGGAGCAATAACACATTGATGAGGGCAGAGTCGACATTTAACTCGTCCTCCTTCCAGAAGTGAAAAAAACATGGCCTCTCGAATCATTTGTTTCTCCTTGCTCCCGGAGAGTCGATTTTGTCCGCCGAAGGGCATAAAAAGCGGAGGACACACTCCTGGCAACGGGGACGGCGAGCTTGACACACGGCCCGACCATGATCAACTAGCAAGTAATTAAAATCAAGCCAGTCTTCCCGGGGAACAATGGCCATTAAATCTTCTTCGATTTTATTGGGGTCTTGGGCTGAACTCAATCCCAAGCGTCTTGCTAAACGCCGGACATGGGTATCAACGGCAATTCCTTCGGCTCGCTTGAAAGCACTGGAAAGCACAATATTGGCTGTTTTCCGAGCTACACCAGGAAGGGAAATTAGTTTGTCCATTTCCCCCGGGACTTCCCCACCAAAATTTTCCATAATAGCCTGGGCCGCCGCAATTAGGTGGCGAGCTTTATGGCGGAAAAAACCTGTGGGCCGGATGATTGCCTCCACCTCTTCCTGTTTGGCTTCGGCAAGAGAGTCAATAGTCGGGTATTTTTGAAACAATTGGGGAGTGATTTGATTAACCCTTTCGTCGGTACACTGGGCGGCCAAAATCGTGGCCACTAGTAATTGAAAAGGAGTTTGGTAATGAAGGGCTGTTTGAGAATGAGGATAACTTCGGCGCAGAATTTTAATTATTTCTTTGACCCGTTTTTTCAAAGACTCAGTTGATTTTTTCTTGATTTCCATTCCTCTCCCCTCAGCTTATTTCTTCATCGTCAACTTACTTTTTAATTCCTATATTCTTTACTAATTTTGTTTCACTATATTCTTTTTACTATTATTTAAAACATACTTCAATTCTCCTTTTTAGCATGGATAACCTATAACTCAAAATCTAAGCTCAGGAATAAATTCCAACACCAAAGAGCTCAGGAGGTGATTGAAAATTCTAAAGAAGGCGAAAAAACTCGCCAAATTATTAAAAATATTAGGCCCTCCC
>DQWD01000303.1 GCA_011042725.1 Candidatus Aminicenantota bacterium
ATCAATTGCTTCGCCATAGCCGATGGTGGAAATGGTAATGGCGGTCATATAGATGCTGTCGAGGAGAGTAGCCTCCGGACCGCCGAAGTATTTAAAACCGGCCACCCCCAGGGAGAAGACTCCCAGGAAAAGGAGGATAGCGGCGATTAATTTCTGGCGGTTGGTCATTTATGCTTTGCCTTTTTATTTATTTTTTACCAGCTTTTGTCCCTTTTATTCCACTTATTTATTCTATTTATCGGCCTCTGACTAATGTTTTACTCTCCCCGTTGTTTTATGATCCCTAAAAGTAATTTTTCTGACAGTAACATTATAACCCAATTTCCTCCCTCGACTCTACTCAGAAAATAAAAGCAACATGTTTTCTTTGCTGAAGGTGAGAAGCTCATCCGGGTTTTCGATGAATGGCCTGGCGTCATTGATTACTTCTTTCCAGTTAAGTGTTTCTATTTTCTCTTTAAGAATCCCCAACCAATTCTCTTCGTTAAAAGTAACTTTTTTTCTCAAGGTGGTGATTTGAAGTAAGCCGTTATTCAATAGTTCAAAATTGGGTTTTAGGTCTTTCCATTTTGATCTGAACCAAAAAATATCATACACATCACGGCCTTTAGTATATGGTCTGGTAAAAAGGGCTATCACCTTGGCGGCCAAAAGAGAGTCTTTATTATAATGTTGAATCAGGATAGGCAAGTAGAGATTCACGATTGATTTTTCATTTTTCCAGCCTTGAGGGGGATTAGTGTCTATTTCAATATTTATAGGCAACTTCTGGTTTTTCTTGGAAGACAAGCCAAGCTCAAAAAGTAAGTTTTCAAAACCAATGGTTATTCTTTGGACTGTTTTTTCTTCTTGGAGGATAAGGCTAAATGAATAGCCGGCTCGCGTGAGTTCTTGTTTAATTTTTAGCGCATAAAGGGAGAGTTTAGCAGGGGCCCAGTTTTCGGTGGCAGAAAAATCTAAATCTTCTGAATATCTTCTTATTCTGTAGAGAAATCGAAGAGAAGTTCCGCCAACAAAGTTGAGGTGTAAGTTCATTCCGGTTTTCTGCAGAAGAAAAAGAAGATAATTCTGTAAGTATTCCCGCAGGACATTCAGTTTTTGTTCGCCAGCTTGGGAGGCGACCTGAAGGGCGATCTCTTTCATGATTGAAGTTCCTTAATGAAATGGGCGGCGAGTTTGATTGCTTTATGTAAACCTGGTTTTTTAGTTTTCGTTAAGTAAGATTGAAATCTCACAAGGTTGAAGTCTTCAAGATTCTGGAGGCGGAGTTCTCTGAGCCAATCGATAGAGAATTTTTCTTGCCGGGTGAATAAATATATTTTATCGAAGAGGGCTTTTTCAGGATAAGCAATAAAAATTGGTTGAGATTCATACTTTTCCTGGAGGTAACCGGTGAAAAGCGAGGGCTGAATAAAGTGGTAGATAAATAAACGATTCTTAAAAACAAACTCTGTTCTCCTGGTAGTTGTAATAGAGGTTAGATGGGGAACAGATTCTGGAATCATCTGGTAATATTGAAGTGCCCATTCAAGAGAAATGTATGAGGGATGAACAACTTGATTGGCGATTATGGGGAAGGGAATATTATTCTGATAATATGGCTTTTCAATGAGATACCAACCTCGTCTTATCTGCGTGATTTTCCCTGTCTTTGACCAGCGGGTTAATTGTATTTGGATGTGGGCCCAGTCGTCGTCGAAAATTCTCAGCATAGAGGAATGAAAAAGAGGCCGGTCTGAAAATTTTCGTAAAAATTCCTCCCATTTCATAGCAATAACTTATCACAATTGTTAAGTTATTGCAATATATTTTATCGTTCCTACCAATTAGCAAAATAGCCCAGGCGGTGCATTACCCGGCAGCCCGGCCGCTTCACTTTAACTTTGATGCGGCGGAACCGGCCGTCGGCTGCCTTGTTTTGAGGCGAGTAATAAAGCAAATAGTAATTTTCCGAAGCCTCGGTAGCCCGCTGGAAAGCGGCGGCCACATTAGCCGAGGTTTGAACCAGGCCGCCGGTGGCCTCAGCCATCCCCTGGAAAACAGCAAAGACTTCGTCCAGGGAGCGGACCACGGTTTTAAAAGAGCCGGGATTGAGCGCATCTGGCGTTAGTTGGCGCAATTTCTTCTCGTTTCCTTTTCTGCCAGGCTGAGGAGGGTAGAGTGTAGGTCTTAACCGGAGTGGCCACCAGAAGGGTATCTTCCGGAGTAATAACCTTGTGGAAAAGATAATCAACCACTTCTCTAATCCGGGGAAAGTACTCGGTTAACTCGAAGATGAGCACTAAGTGAC
>DQWD01000364.1 GCA_011042725.1 Candidatus Aminicenantota bacterium
TGATGATCTTTTTTTCTCTTAAAAATCATAAAATATAAAAGAGCAAAATAAAAATATTCTTTTTATTAAAATCATGAAAATATGCTTTACTTTTATCTTTTTTTGGGGTAAAATTAAACGTGCTTTTTAAAGGTCAAAAATCAATCCCAATCCAACCAATCAATTTTCTTTTTTCGTGAAAAAAATGAGTAAAAAACGCCAATCTAAACAACAAAAATATGACCCCAATTACACCGCCGAAAGCATCAAAGTGCTTAAGGGACTGGAAGCCGTTCGTAAACGGCCGGCGATGTATATAGGAAGTACAGGCCCAGAAGGCCTCCACCATCTTGTTTACGAAGTGGTCGATAACAGTATCGACGAAGCTCTAGCCGGCTTTTGTGACCGGATTGAAATAACCATTCATGTCGACAACAGTGTAACGGTTACTGACAATGGACGAGGCATCCCAGTTGATATTCACAAAAAAGAAAAAAAACCAGCGGCAGAAATAGTTATGACAACTCTTCATGCGGGTGGAAAATTCGATAACAAGACGTATCAAATTTCTGGTGGGCTTCATGGCGTTGGAGTATCAGTAGTAAATGCCCTGGCCGAACGACTCGATCTGGAAATAAAACGCGAGGGGGGAATTTTTAGTCAAAGTTACGAGCGAGGCCGAGCAGTCACTCCCTTCAAAAAGGTTGGCAAGACTAGCAAAACTGGAACAAAAATCACCTTTCGCCCCGACCCTGAAATCTTTGAGGAAATTGAATTTAATTTCGAGGTCCTCAGCCAGCGTCTCCGGGAACTATCATTCCTCAACCGAGGGCTAAAAATTATCCTCGAAGACGAAAGAACAGGGAAAAAGAATGAATTTCATTACAAAGGGGGAATTAAGGAATTTGTCCAATACCTGAACCAAAACAAAAACATCATTAATCCAAAACCAATCTATTTCGAATGCCAACGAAATGACACCATCATTGAATTGGCTCTCCAGTATAATACTGGTTATTCGGAGACAATCTTCACCTTCGTCAATAATATCAACACCATCGAAGGAGGAACCCACTTAAGTGGTTTTAAAGCCGCTTTGACCAGGACAATTAACAATTACGCCAACGCCAACAATTTAATCAAAGACCTAAAACAAAATGTCACCGGAGATGATTGCCGGGAAGGGCTATGTGCTGTCCTTAGCTTAAAAATAAAAAACCCTCAATTTGAAGGCCAAACCAAAACCAAGTTAGGGAACTCCGATGTTAAAGGAGCAGTGGAATCCATTGTCAACGAACAACTGTCTATTTATTTTGAAGAAAATCCTTCTATTGCCCGAAAAATAGTATCTAAAATACTTGATGCTGCCCGCGCCCGGGAAGCTGCTCGCAAAGCCCGCGAATTAGCACGTCGAAAAGGAGTTCTCGAATCGACTACCCTGCCTGGTAAACTAGCTGATTGTCAAGAAAGAGACCCGGCCAAAAGCGAAATCTTCCTGGTTGAAGGAGATTCGGCCGGTGGCTCGGCCAAGCAAGGAAGAGACCGTCGGTTTCAGGCTATTCTTCCCCTTAAAGGCAAGATTCTTAACGTGGAAAAGGCTCGTTTCGATAAAATCTTGAAAAGCCAAGAAATTGGATTAATCATTTCCGCCCTTGGGGCTGGAGTAAATCAAGCCGATTTTAATATCGAAAAACTCCGCTATCACAAAATTATCATCATGACCGATGCCGATGTCGACGGCTCCCATATCAGAACTTTGTTGCTGACTTTCTTTTATCGCCAAATGTCCCAATTAATCGAGAGAGGCTTCGTTTTCATTGCGCAGCCTCCTCTTTATAAAGTCTCCAGAGGAAAATCATTCCAATATCTTCGGGATGAAAAGGAATTCGAAGAATATATGCTTCGGCGTATTTCCGAAGAATTTCAACTCCGCTTCTATCGCCAAAAAGAACCGATTAAAGGCGAAGCTCTCCGGAAGTACATCCGCAGAATTATCGCCAGAAAGAACTATATCCGTTACTTAGAACAAAAAAAGTTTCCCTATTTCCTTATCCACCTGCTTCTCGAGAATGACTTCACCGGACCCGAAAGTCTTAAGAACAAAAGAAAAGTCCAGCAACTCCAAGAAATTCTTAATGAAAAAGGCATTATTTCGATGTTAAGCAAAGATGAAGAATACGATCTTTATGAACTGACCTTAACCTTTCAAGTTAACGGGCTAAAAGTCCTCACTAAAATCAATCAAGATCTAATAACCTCTGTCGAATACAAAAACCTGCTCAAGCTCCATCGGGATCTCCAGAAAATGAA
>DQWD01000052.1 GCA_011042725.1 Candidatus Aminicenantota bacterium
CCCGGTGTTATCAGGGGTAATTGGGCCTCCGGAATCAATCATTTTCTTGGGGTCATTAGTGGTTAAATCCGGGCTAATTATTTCCCAACGTTGTCCCCTATCCCGGGAGCGAAAAAGCACGTTGCCTCCGGTATAGATTGTTTTTGGGTCGTGGGGAGAGATATGAATAGGCGAATTCCAGTTATAGCGGTAAGGAGGCTGGGTTAGGGGTGCTTCGGGGCGAAGTGCTTTACTCAGGTTTATCCGGCGATCGAAGCGATAGAGGCCGTTCATTTGGGAATTAGCATAAATTATATTCGGATCGCTGGGGTCAACTTGGCAGTAAAAGCCATCGCCGCCGCCGACCACAAACCACTCGCAGTTAGTAATGCCGGCCGCATCAAGAACTGCACTTGGGCCTCCCCACACACCGTTATCTTGGAGGCCACAATAGACAAAGTAAGGATTGCTTAAATCGTAGCCAATTTGATAGACCTCGGCGCCATTGATATTTTGGACACTCCGCCATGTTCGGCCGCCATCGTAGGTAATATCAATTCCTCCGTCGTTACCATCGATGAGATGGAGCGGGTTATGCGGGTCAATCCAGAGATCATGATGGTCAGGGTGAGTACCGGCAGAAATGGGGCGGAATTTTTTTCCTCCATCATGAGAGACAAACAACCCCCCGGAGAAAACATAGACTACTTGGTCGTTTTGGGGATCAACCCGTATCTGGCTGTAGTAGAAGGGCCTAAAATTAACCCGATCGTAAGTCTCTTTGTCGCCCATTCTGGTCCAAGACTGGCCTTTGTCCTCCGAGCGCCAGATACCTCCATCCTTGTGTTCAATGAGAGCATAGACGACCTTAGGATTACTTCGACTGACGGCTAAGCCGATTCGACCAAGAATACCTTCGGGCAAGTCCTTGGTTAGTTTTTGCCAGGTTTGACCACCGTCAGTGGTTTTATAGATGGCGCTTCCTGGTCCTCCCGAAGAGAAATAGAATGGTTGGCGGCGATGTTCATAAGCGGCGGCATAGAGGGTAAGGGTGTCGGAAGGATCCATGACTAAGTCAGCAATGCCTGTATTTTCATCGATATAGAGAACTTTTTTCCAAGTGCGGCCTCCATCGGTGGTTTTGAAAACTCCCCGTTCGGGATTTGGTCCCCAGAGATGACCCATGGCTGCCACATAGACAATGTTGGGGTCGCCGGGATTAATCACAATTCGGCTGATGTGCCTTGTCTCCTCTAACCCCATGTGTTGCCATTTTTTTCCGCCATTTGTAGATTTATAAACTCCATTGCCAATGGTCACGCTATTGCGGCAGGTGGCTTCTCCAGTGCCCACCCAAATAATTTCGGGGTGAGAGGGCGCCACCGCAATATCACCCACCGAGACTGTTTCTTCTTTGTAAAAAATTGGCTCCCAAGTGGTGCCATCGTTGGTTGATTTCCAAACTCCGCTTGGCCCTACGGCGGCGTAAATTATCCATGGTTTATCTTCCACGGCTTCAATATCAACGGTTCGCCCTCCGGGAACAGCCGGCCCTATTTCCCGCCATTTAAGCTTTTGGAAAACTTCCTTCACCTGCTCTGCTTGCTGGGCATAAAGGGAGAAAGAGACAAGGGAAAAGCTTATTACCAGGACCAAGAAACCTAGGAAAACTTTAGTTATTTGCCTTTTTTCGATGTTTGACGTCATTATCGGCCCTCCTTTCTCATTTAGCTTTATTATAAAATTTTTAATTCATGATTGAAATTATTTGTTTCAGAAAACTGGGTAGGAAAACTGGGGATAGGAAAACTGGGAGAAAACTGATAGAAAACTGGGGACGCAATACATATTTACCCTATTTTTTGTGGAAAACTGATGATGTTAGGATGGGTAAAACTGGGTAAATAGATAAACTGTCACCAGTTTTTTAATAAACTATTTCCAATTTTAAATCGTATTTATAAAATAAATGCTTCATGGTCTGTTTGAATGTTTCTAAAGAAGGAGGTCTAATGCATCAAAAAATTAGATTCTACACCTTAAGCATTTTTCTGGTTTTGGTTTTGGCTTCATGGATGTCGGCCGGAGTGCTGGATAAAGCTTATCACTCTCCCCCCGAAGTTAACCGGCAGCTCAAGGCTTGGGCTAATCAATTTCCCCAGTTGATAAAAGTCATCTCCATTGGCCGCAGCAGTGGTGGACATGACCTTCTTCTTCTGGAAATAACAAATCGAAAGATCAAATACCCTCCCCCAGCCGAGCG
>DQWD01000195.1 GCA_011042725.1 Candidatus Aminicenantota bacterium
GTCTGTATTGCTATCACAAGAGTGTGAAGTCATTGTCGAACCGTCTACAGAGGCTAATTTTCCGACCAATATACTTGTACAGGATTCGATCGGAAGAAGAATGTCATCGTTGATGTTTGCTTTGGATTGAAAAGCCGGATTCTGGACGGCCAGCAAAAGCAAGCCGGCCCAAATAAAAAAAGCAAAAATCCACTTTTTCACCTGTTTACTCCTCTCATATTGATCTAATCTGAATAACCCAGACTAATCAGCTTGTAGCATAAGAAAATAAAAGGGTCAACTAAAAACAGAATTGAAAATCACACCCCCCAAATTTTTATTAAACAAGAGATTTACTCCAAAAATTGATGTTCAAAATCTAATTTGTTATTTTAGCCAATAGGTTTCCCCATGAAAAAGGCCAGACGCTTAGAAAATCCTTTTTCACGCTTCCCTCAGAGCCTTAATTGGGGATGGCAGCTGCTTTTTCTCTTAGAGTCCTTTGGTTTAGCAAGTCTTTTCATTCATCAAGAACCAAGCTTGAATAAATTTTTAAGTTTACCCCTTTGGCTAAAACCTCTATTGGTCATTTTGCTTACTCTTTTTGTTTATGGAGGGGCTAAATTCATGGTTTTCCACCCTCGCTTTTTTTCATCTTCACCTGAAGATGTCCAATCAAGAGGCCCAAAAATACTGATCTGCTTCTCACCTTTTGTTCTAGCTTCTCTCTTCTGGCTTGGCCATCTCTATTTTCTTCATGAATATCGTTCAATTTTAACTTTAAGTATTATTATCGGGACTGTTTATCTGAGCTTCCTCATCAAGCCTTTTTCTGGTTCAAGGCGGGAGCTCCAGAAAACAATAAATATCTTTTTTAACCAACCACCGTTATCTTTGGCTCTAATCATCTTCATTATTCTTGTCTTAATTTATAACTTGCTGGCTTCTGGTCTTCTTTTTCCTCCGCAACCTTTTACAGGCGATGAACCTCATTATCTTCTTCTAACTTCAAGCCTCCTTCAAGATTTTGATACCAACCTGGCCAACAATTTCAAAAACCAAGATTATCTTGCCTTCTATCCGGGTAAATTAAGACCCCATACCTACCCAGGCCGGAAAAAAGACTCTGCTTATTCGCGGCACTCCCCTGGCCTGGCTTTTCTTCTCCTCCCTGGTTTGGCTTTAGGTCGGAAAATATCAGCCCCAATTAGTTCTCCCGAAAAGAAAAGAAAAATTCTTGTCTGGTTGTCTCGAATCCCCATGACCGTCATGAGTGCTTTGGTGGTAAGTTTATTCTTTCTCTTGGCTTATCTTATCTATCAACAGAAAAAATGGCTTTTTATCGGTGCTCTCTTTTGGGGATTATCTCCTCCTTTTATCTTTTATTCCCACCTTCTTTATCCCGAAATTCCAGCCGCCTTACTTCTTTTAATCCCTTTTTGGCTGTTGGGAAAGAAAAAATTTTCCTCACCCAATTGGCAAGAAATTTTAATAAGCAGTTGTTGTTTCAGCTTGTTGCCCTGGTTGGGAGTAAAATATATCCCCCTTGCCGGCCTGGGTTTCCTCATCCTGGGAAGGCTAATTTTAATTCAACTTCTAAACCGTCATTTCCCAAAATTAATAACAATTTCAAGTCTTCTCTTGCCTTTTTTGTTAAGCGGAGGATTTTTACTGCTTTATACCTGGCAAATCTATGGAACCCTCTCCCCTGTTTCATTTTATCAAGGCCTATCTCCGGGTGAGAACCTTCATCGTTTCTTTCACTTCTCCTTACCGGAGGCTCTCCGCTGCGGATTAGGCTACTTTCTTGACCAGCGCGCCGGGCTTATCCCTTATAATCTTCTTTTTCTCCTAGTGATTGCCGGAAGCTTTTCCTTCTTTCACTTGGCGCCTCGATTGTTTGCTCACTTTAGCGCTCTCTTCGTTCTTTACTGGGGATTTACTTCTCTTAGTTATTATTGGGGTGGCTATTGCCCTCCAGGAAGAACTCTTTTACCTCTCATCTGGGTTCTCTGGATATTCTCTTCCGGCTGCTTCCTTCGATTAAAATCACTTTCTCAAAAGACAGTATCTTTTTATTTACTTGTCTTTGTAGCAGCAATTACCTTTGCTGGCCTTAAAAATCCCGCCCTCCTCTATCACCAAAATCTTTCTTTCCCCTTTAGCCAGGAAGGAATATTTAGTCATATTCTCCAGGAATTAAGTAACTCTCTAATCAACTTCACTTCTTTCTTCCCCTATCTCTCCAACCCCCAA
>DQWD01000245.1 GCA_011042725.1 Candidatus Aminicenantota bacterium
AGGCCGCCAAAGAAATTGGCTTAAAGGTTCCCATGGTGGTGAGGCTAGAAGGCACCAACGTTGATCTAGGCAAGAAAATTCTGGCGGAATCAGGACTTAACTTTTACCCTGCTTCGAGCATGAGAGAAGCCGCTGAAAAGGTTGTCTCGCTAGTCAAGTAGAGGGCTTAAGGGCTTAAAGGCTTAGCTTAGCTTAGCTTAGCTTAGCTTAGGCAAACTAGGTAAATGGTTATTTCAACCATGGTGGGAAAAAGAGATAAAAAAACCTATGAAAGGAGAAAAAAATGAGCATTTTAATAGATGAGAAGACAAGGGTTGTCGTCCAAGGGATAACTGGCAGCGAAGGAACTTTCCATACCCAAAAAATGCAGGAATACGGCACCAAGGTGGTGGCCGGGGTCACTCCTGGGAAAGGAGGACAGGTTCATCTCGGAGTGCCGGTTTATAACACGGTGGCCGAAGCCGTCGAGAAAGAAGGAGCTAACGCGGCCGCCATTTTTGTTCCTCCCTTCTTTGCGGCTGATGCCATCATGGAAGCGGCAGAGGCCGGCGTTAACCTCGTAGTGTGTATTACCGAGGGCATCCCTACTTTTGACATGATTAAGGTTAAGCAATTTTTAAAAGACAAATCCACTCATCTGATCGGGCCCAACACGCCTGGGATTATCTCCCCGGGAAAGTGCAAGATCGGCATCATGCCCGGCCACATTCATACGCCGGGAACCATCGGCATTATTTCGCGGTCGGGAACGCTAACTTACGAGGCAGTCCAGCAGGTTTCCCAGCAAGGATATGGGCAGTCGACGGCGATTGGGATTGGAGGCGATCCTATAGTTGGACTAAAATTCATCGATCTTTTAAAAATGTTTAAAGAAGATGAGGAAACAGAGGCTGTAATTCTGATTGGAGAAATTGGCGGCTCAGCCGAGGAAGAAGCGGCCGAATATATTAAAAGAGAATTTACCAAGCCTGTGGTTAGCTTTATCGCCGGCCAGACGGCACCCCCAGGCAGAAGAATGGGCCACGCCGGAGCGATAATTGCCGGAGGAAAGGGAACCGCCAAGGAAAAAATGGAAGCCCTGGAAGCAGCGGGAGTTTTTGTGGCTAAGAGCCCGGCTGAAATCGGCTTAATGGTCAAGAAAGCCCTGTCGTAAAAAGAAGCCTTGGACTTAACCATTCTTCCTTAGGGAACTTCTCTCCCCCACTTGTTGCTTAAATTTAAAGGGGGAAGCATTTCCAAAACCGTGATGGAAAAATGGTGGCTGGCACCTTATTTTGGCCGGTGGCATTTTTAAGAAATCGGGCTAAGATAGGGCCTATCACCATTTTTCCCAGCCCAAGAAAAAATGAGAAAGAAATATTTTATTGGCCTCCATTTCTTTCTTCTCCGCTAATATTTATAATTCAAGCTAATGGCTATTTGCCAAGCTATCATGGTTTTGGAAATGCTTGCTTTAAAGGGCAAATCTAGAGGATGAAGTGATGATGAATCTATAATGATGAATCTATAATCCTGGATAATTCATAAAAAGAGATGTTTTCCTTCATAACGAATTGATATATAATACGTTAGAAAAAGAAGAGAGAGGAAACAATCAAAATAGATTGGACCAATCACCCGCTAAGATTTTTGGTTGTTCTTGGATCAATATTTTTTTAACTTATGAATAGACCTGGTAATATAAAACTAATTCTCATTTCCCAATTTTTGAGATATAATAAATTTTTCTTTAATTAAATTTTAAGTATATGTTAATTTAATAAATTGATTTAATTAGCTCGACCTACTAAGCACATGGAAGCACATGAAAAAACTAAAAATTGATTTTCATACTCACTCGGGTGAAGATCCGCATGATAAGATAAGCTACACTGGATTTGAACTCATCGATAAAGCTGTCGAACTTGGCTACGATGCCCTGGCGATAACTAACCACGAATCTCTAACTTATAGCTTAGAATTAAGAGATTATGCCGAAAAGAAGGGATTACTTCTTCTTCCCGGAGTGGAAGCCACCTTTGAGGGCAAAGATGTCGTAATTATTAATCCTATCCCTAAATTATCTTATAAAAGGAAAAGATTTGCTGAATTAGCCGACTTTAAGAGAGAAACCAGTCTCATTATCGCCCCCCATCCTTACTACCCCACTCCCCGCTCTCTTAAAGAGAAGTTGGTGGAGCATATTCATTTTTTTGACGCCATTGAATTCA
>DQWD01000035.1 GCA_011042725.1 Candidatus Aminicenantota bacterium
ACCAGGTCAAACTTTTCCCGGCGAATCACATTCAAAAGATCATACCAGTATTTAGCTTTTTGAGCGGCTAGAAAAGAGGGGAGTAAACCCAAGACCACCATAAATAACCCCAGAAAAAAGGTTTTTTTTCTCATGGCATCCTCCCGTTGCGGTTCTCAGAATTAATTAAGTTTATATTTTTTCTAATAATCTTCAACTTGTTTTAAATATTAAGCTTTCTCTTTACTTTTTGCAATAAAAATTATATCTTTTTTAAGTAATAGATTGAATAATTATAATATCAAGGTTATCACTCTAACAATAAATGAAATAGGAAAATGAAAACAAAATCGCTAATTTTATCTCTCTTGGTAATGATTCCGGGATTAGTACTTCCGTGCTCAGGATTCCGAAATTCGCCTGCCCTACCTATTTATCAAAACCCTCGCTACTCAATTGAAGAAAGAGTTGAAGATCTTCTCGCGCGCCTGACGATCGAAGAAAAAGTTCATCAATTAGCTACTTTCTTTCCCAATGGGAATGTTCGTTGGGGAATTCCCCACCTGAAAATCGGAGAAGCTCTCCACGGTATCTGTCTCGAACATGGCACTTGCTTCCCTCAAGCTATTGCCTTGGCCAGTACCTGGGACCCGGACTTAATTAAAAAAACAGCTGAAGCCATCGCCAAAGAAGCCCGCGCGTTGGGAGTCCATCATGTCTATTCCCCGATGCTGGGTGTAGTGCGGGATCCCCGTTGGGGGCGAACAGAAGAAAGCTACGGGGAAGATCCTTACCTTGTTTCTCAAATTGGAGTGGCCTTTATCAAAGGCCTGCAAGGAACCGGGAAAAAGCGCTTTGATAAGGATCATGTGCTGGCCACAGCTAAACATTTTGTGGCTGATGGCCAACCCTTTGCCGGCCTGAACCGCGGTCCGATGGAAATTTCCGAAAGAACTCTGCACGAAGTATTTCTGCCTCCCTTTCGGGCCGCTGTGGAAGAAGCGGGGGTGGGCTGTATCATGCCTGCTCACCACAGCCTAAACGGAATTCCCTGCCATGCCCACCAAGAACTCTTGATTAATATCCTGCGCCAACGCTATGGTTTTGACGGATTAATCATTAGTGACAACAACGATATAATGGCCCTTCATACCGAGCACGGAGTGGCTGAAAATCTTCGCCAGGCAGCCCGTCTTGCCTTAGAAGCGGGTATCGATATGGAGCTAGCCATTGACCATCCCTGGGGTCCAACCAGGGTTTACGGACCAATTCTTCAGCAAGCAGTAAAGGACGGTGAGATTCCCATTGAACTGGTTGACCGGGCGGTGAAAAACGTGCTGAGAACGAAATTCAGGTTAGGGCTTTTTGACAATGGAGAAAAGGTCCGACCCGAGCAAGATTTTCTTGTTGCGGGCGACCGGGCCATGCGTGAATTTACTCCTGTGGAAACCAAAACGGGTGTCCGAGGCCATGATCCAGAGGTAACTGAATACTTTAACACTCTTCACCGCCTTGCCATTCCTCGCCCCGGGTGGAAAAAAATAATCTATGATCCCGAGCATGACCATCTTGCCTTGGAAGTAGCTCGAAAAGCTTTGATCCTCCTTAAGAACGAAGGCAATTTACTTCCATTAAATGTTAATAAATTAAAAAAAATCGCCGTAATCGGACCTAATGCCGCGGCTGAAGTCGTCGGTGGTTATTCTACTCCTCAAGTGAAACATTTCGTTACCGTTCTCGAGGGGATTAAAAATTTTGCCGCTGGAAAAGCTGAAATTATCTACGAAGAAGGCTGCAGCCTGATTGATCTCAATCGGGCCAACATTCCAGCCGCCGTGGAAGCAGCCCAAAAATCGGATGCCGCCATCGTGGTTATTGGCGGCAATGAATTTACCTGCAAAGAAAACGAAGATCGCGACAGCCTCCAATTAGTGGGCCAGCAAGAAGAATTGGTTAGACAAATTTATGCCACGGGCACCCCGACGGTAGTTGTCCTCCTTCATGGACGCCCCTTGGCTATTGGCTGGATTAAAGAGCACATTCCGGCTATTCTTGATGGTTGGTATTTAGGCCAAGAGACAGGAACAGTCATCGCTGAAGCTCTCTTTGGGGAAATCAACCCCGGCGGAAAATTACCAATTTCCTATCCTCGCAATGTAGGTCAAATTCCTGATTATTATAA
>DQWD01000023.1 GCA_011042725.1 Candidatus Aminicenantota bacterium
AAAACATACGAGTTAGCCGCCAATGATGGCCAAAATCACCTTCATGGAGGGCTCAAAGGTTTCGATAAGGTTGTTTGGAAGGCAAAACCCCTTGAAGGAAAAGGATGGGCTGGCATCGAATTTACTTATTTAAGCCCTGATGGTGAAGAAGGTTATCCCGGCAATTTGGCTGTTAAAGTTACCTATTTGCTGACCGATGAGAACGAATTGAAAATCAATTATGAAGCCGAAACCGATAAACCCACTCCTTTAAATTTAACTCACCACAGCTATTTTAACCTCAAAGGCCAAGGGAAAGGGGATATTCTTGACCATGTTTTAATGATCAACGCCGATTATTTCACCCCCGTTAATGATCAGCTTATTCCCACCGGCGAAATAAAAGCCGTCAAAGGAACTCCCTGGGATTTCACCACTCCCCATCCAATTGGCCAATACATAGCTAATGTTCCCGGCGGTTACGATCATAACTATGTTTTGAATAAAAAAGAGGACGAATTAACTCTTGCTGCCCGGGTCATTGAACCTGAAAGTGGCCGGATCATGGAAATTCTAACCACTGAGCCTGGGATTCAATTTTACTCGGGAAACTTCCTCGATGGGACCATTACTGGTAAAGGAGGCAAAGTCTATCATAAACACTATGGATTTTGCTTAGAGCCCCAACATTTTCCCAACTCTCCCAATCAACCCAATTTCCCTTCCACTATTCTCAATCCCGGAGAAAAATTCGAGAGTCAGACAATTTTTAAATTTTCTGTTGAGTCTGTTAGATGAAATTGTAGATATCAGAGAATCGAGACGGTTCTAGAAACAAGGGTTAATTAGGGCTCACCATTGAAGAACCTATCCCCTATTCCTAATAAGACTGTAAAAAGCCAATAACATGGGATCTTCAATCATTAAATTAGTACATAAAGCAGGATGCAAGATAATTGCAGTTACAGATATATTTTGTGGTGTTTTCAATAAAAATGAAACAGATGCTCTGTAACGGGCTCAACATACTAAAAAAACAGGTTCAGTAGTGAATTTTCCTAACACTTCTCCAATAGACAATGAATCCTTGATTGCCCTCCCTTGTAACATCCTAATTCCCGCTGCAACTGAAGCACAAATTAATAAACATAATGCTTCCCAAGTCAAAGCAAAAATCATTCTAATGGTGATTTTCTCATGCCTGGCTGGCTAAACCGCCGGTAATCTCGCCGCCATCAATGACAAAACACTGGCCAGTTATGAAGCTGGCCTCATCAGAAGCGAGAAAAGCAAAGAGGGCCGCCACTTCTTCCGGGCGCCCTAATCTTCGAAGTGGGATTTTTTGGGCAAATCCTTCTTTCATTTCCGGGGTATACTCAGCATCTTGCATGGGAGTAAGAATAAAACCGGGGCAGACGGCATTAACTCTGATAGTGGGACCTAGCTCCAAAGCCAAGGAATGAGTTAAGGCCACAACGCCGGATTTGGAGACATTGTAGTCAGCATAGTAATGATATCCTCGCAGGGCGTTGGTGGAGCCCATATTCAAAATAACTCCCCCTTTGTCCTTTATCATTCGGCGGGCGGCTTCTTGAGCTACATAGAAAATTCCATCCAAGTTGATGGCCAAAACTTTTTGCCATTCCTCTTCCTTAATTTCTAAGAATGGATGGCGAAGACTGATTCCTGCATTATTAATCAGCACATCCAGTCCTCCCCAGACTTCATCAATTTTTTGGAAAGCCTTCTGCACATCTTTTAACTTAGCTACATCAGCCTGGACAATAATTTCCAAGTTGGAATATTTCGAAACAACCTCATCTAAACCAGCCGGGTCCAAATCTAAAATTCCGACCCTTGAACCTTCTTCGAGAAAACGCAGGGTTGTGGCCCGCCCAATGCCTCTTGCTCCTCCAGTGATAAGGACTCTTTTTCCCTTTAAACCTTTCATCTTTTTCTCCCTTTTCAATTAAATAATTATAACTTAATGCTATCCATTTTCAATTACCAAATAACTAAATTATGCATGGTTAGGTTTTTTTGAAAAGTCGATTTTCGACCCCATTTTTTGAGTTTAAGAAAATCCCATCTCTTTAATCTTTATCAATCGCAAAGGATATCTTGGCTTTATATGAATTCTTAACCAAATAAAATCT
>DQWD01000212.1 GCA_011042725.1 Candidatus Aminicenantota bacterium
ACAGCCCCCATATTTTCGGGAGTGATGCCGCCGATGGCCAGGAGGGGCAAGCTAGTCATTTTTCGAACTTTTTTTAGCCCTTCAATTCCTAAAAGAGGGCGTAAATTTTCTTTGGATGAAGTGGGAAAAATGGGGCCCACTCCCAGGTAATCAGCCCCTCCTTCCTCGGCCCGGCGAGCTTCATCGGGATTATTGACAGAAATTCCGATGATTTTCGAGGGACCGAGTAATTGACGGGCAACGGCTAAGGGGAGGTCATCTTGGCCGAGGTGCACACCGGCCGCGTTACAAGCTAAAGCAATATCCACGCGGTCATTAATGATGAGGGGAAGGGGAGAAGATCGAAGGTGAGTGGCGATCCCGGTGGCCACCTGATAAAATTTCTTGGTTGAGGATTTTTTCAATCGGAGTTGAACAAGAGAAATTCCCCCGGCAATAGCGTCCTCAACTACTTGAAGTAGATTGAGCTCAGGATAAAGTTCAGGATCAATTATTAAACATACTTTCCAGTTAGGGGAGGAAAAAACGTCCATCACTTTCCTTTTCCTTAAGGTATTAATTTAATAAATATTTTTAATAAGTTAAAAAATATTGTACCTCATTCACCTTGACTTGGCGAGACATTGGGAAAAACTGGGGCCCAAAAACTGGGGACAGCTTACCTATTTACCCTATTTTTTCTCGAGAATATTCCAGGCTAAAAAAAGCCGCCAGTTACCATTTTCCCCTCACGGCTTGGGAGCGGCGGGTTTTTTCTTCTACTGGTTTTTCCCTTCCAAAGATTGAAATTTAGAACAATTTAAGATATATATGAAAATAATTTTGGGAGAGAACAAATGGATATTTTTAATAAGATTACAAGCTTCATCTTCAACAATCCTTATCTTCGCTTTCTATTCATTAGTTTAGTTAGCCTTCTTCTAGCCTTCATCGTTAGATTGATTATGCGGCGCGTGTTACAACCTCTAGCCCGGAAAACTAAAACTTATCTTGATGACCTTATCATTGGCAGTGTGGCCTCGGCGAGTTTCTACTTGGTCTTTTTCCTAGGTTTAAAAGTTGGCTTGGATTATTTGCAGCCCCCGTCAGCTTTTTATCAGAATGTAATCGAATCAGCCTTAGTAATTATTTTAACTTTAATGGCTATAAAAATAATCGACGGTTTCGCCGGTTATTGGGAGGAGGAATGGAAAGATAAGACCAAAAGTTCTGCAGATGAGCGCCTTTTACCGTTAGTGCGTAAAATATTGAAGGTCTTGGTGGTGGTTCTTGGCGCTATCTTCGTGCTTAACGCCTGGAACGTAAATATAGCCCCTCTGTTGACCACGGCTGGAATTGCGGGTATTGCTATTAGTTTAGCGGTTAAAGATTCATTAACTAACATTTTAGGTGGGATCCAGTTGGTGCTGGATAAAACATTTAAAGTCGGAGATAAAGTTCAGTTGGACTCCGGAGAGATGGGAACGATTCTAGATATCGGTCTCAGGAGTACCAAGTTGAAAACCTTTGATAATGAGGTCATTTTTATTCCTAATGGAAACTTAGCCAATGCCAAGGTTAAGAATTTTACCCAGCCGGATTTGTCGGTTAGAGTCAATGTGAATTTTGGAGTGGAATACGGATCTGACCCCGAGCAAGTCCGCCAAGTCGTCTTGGCGGCCATCGGGCAATTAGAAGGCGTTCTCGACGACCCGCCCCCAGATGTTCAATTTCTCCAAATGTCTGATTTTTCCTTAGATTTTGTGGCTCGTGTTTGGGTAGCTAGTTATACCGAGGCTTACCGGATGAAACTTAGATTGACCGAAGTTATCTATCGGGCCCTTGGTGAAGCAGGCATTGGAATTCCCTTTCCGACCCGCACCATCTATACCAAGAATCTTGACTAATTTTCTTTGGCTACGATTCTAGCCTGAATAATTCATAAGAAAAGCTGTTTCCCTTAATAACGTATTGATATATAACACGTTAGAACAAAAAGAAAGAGAAATCAGCCATGAAAGATTGGACTAATCACAGGCTAAGATTTTTGGCTGTTCTTGAATCAATTTTTCTTGTTTTTTAAAAT
>DQWD01000171.1 GCA_011042725.1 Candidatus Aminicenantota bacterium
ATTTTCCATGACCGGATCAATCAGTCTGGACAGATATTCTTGACCCACACTTCTTTGAAGGGCAAGTATACTCTCCGGTTAGTTGTTGGTTCTCGCACAACTGAGGAAAAGCATGTCCAACAAGCCTGGGAGATAATTCGTCAAGCGGCCGATGCTCTCCTTGGTGGAGGAAAATCTTAGTAAAAATAGAATTGACGGCAAAAAACCTTTAGGTGAGAATAAGTTATAACCTAATTTTAGACAGACAAGCTGAATTTAAATTACCGGGCAGCAAGAGAGTGATTGTATATCATTGCCAAAACTTTTCTCAACTCTTGGTATTAATAGCCCCAGAAAAGAAGGAAGAGAGTTCTGATAGGCTACCAATGTTTTTATCAAGAAGGGTGTTAGCCTTTTCAAAAGGCGGGAAAAAGGGTGTTATTGAGGGAGCAAAAGAGCCGCGAACCGGCTTTTAGCCAGATGTTCATTTCCACGAGTGAGTGAAATCTTTGTTGTCTTTGCAGGGAAATTAAATATAATAAAGGCATATTTCCTTTCCAGCGAGAAAAATTTAAACACCTTTAAGGAGGGAAGTAAATGAGAAAATCGATTTGGTTCGTCATTGTACTGATTTTAGTTAGCTGGCCGGTTTTAACTTTGTGGAGCCAGGAGGATGCTGAAGGGTGTCGCGATCATCCCCTTTTGACCCGCATGAACAATTATTATCTTTCGGGATGCGAAGAATATGAGTATGACTCTGCTGAGTTTTATGATGTTGAAGATAATGAATATGTTATTGAAGGACATAAGTGGGTTCTTCATTACAGCTTGAAAGAAGGCTTTAATCCTCCGGGACAACTCAAAGTATATCGGAATTATATTAATGCTATTAAAAGAATTGGGGGGACGATCATCAACGAGGGAGATGGGGTGATGAAACTTACTAGAGGAGGAAAAGAAATCTGGATTGGTATGTGGGTTAGTGATGATGGGAGCGACTACGAGCTGACCATTGTCGAGAAAAAAGAAATGGAACAAGAAGTAGTGGCGGACCCCCAAGCTTTAGCCAATGATATTGCTACTTTTGGCCATGCTTCCGTATACGGGATCTATTTTGATGTTGATAGTGATGTGATTAAACCCGAGTCTCAGCCTGCCTTACAAGCCATAGCTACTCTCCTCCAGAGTAACCCTCAGCTGAAAGTGTTTGTGGTGGGTCATACTGATATGACGGGAAGCTTGGAACACAACCTTGATCTCTCCCGGCGTCGAGCCCAAGCGGTAGTCAAGGCCTTAGTTGGGCAGTTTGGGATTGCCGAGAATCGATTAGAAGCCAAAGGGGTAGGACCTTTATCTCCAGTAGCCACCAATCGAAACGAGGAAGGCCGCCAATTAAACCGGCGGGTGGAGTTAGTGGAAAGAATCTAGGCAGCAAAGAGAAAACAATCCTTGGTTTTATAATTGCCTTGTTTCTTTTTTAGGGTGGCCCTCTTGACGATGGTCTAAATTGGAAGAGCTCACTAATTGGCAAAGCTTTTTCACCGAGAGGTGATAATCAGTAAAGTAGGGCAAACAAGTTTGACAAAGCTTAGGAGCCTTTTGCTGCAAGTGAGCCGCCCGCAGAGAGTTCATCTGGGGGCCGCGAAAGACTGCTTGGAGACGATGCTTGGCCGCGTGCCCTAGCTCAAGTTCTCCCTCGACGTCAGCACAACAAGGCACAATTCGGCCGTCCCAGAGGACAACCAAAAATCGCCATAAATCACGACAGGAGGAGACTTTTTGGCGAGGAAAGGTAAAAAATTTTGGCTGGAGTTGAACATAATTCACCTTTTTTTCCCATCTATGGAAGAAAGAGTTGATCGCGGGAATAGTTTCGGGAAAAACAAGCATTGATACTTCGACCCAGGTTTTGGCTCCAAGGGTGTCTCTTAGGTGGATGAAATTCAAGACATTTTTTTCTACCCTTGAATAAGAGAATCCTCGGACTTTTTCATAGGTGACGGGGTCGCCGTCGATGGAAATTTTGAGGATGTCCAGGCCGGCTCGCAAGATTTCACGACTTGTTTTTTCC
>DQWD01000135.1 GCA_011042725.1 Candidatus Aminicenantota bacterium
AAGCAAAGCCTGGTATTCGCGAAAAGCCTCGGCTAGATTCCTCTCTTTTTCCAACTTAAGAGCCCGCAGAAAATGGCGTTGAAGCGATGAACGATCGTAATTCTGAAAGACCAAGGGTTTTTGAAACTTGCCAGATTGGGGTGAAGAAGAATAAGCAAGCTTATCACCCAAATTTATCTTGTACTCACCAAGAAGGGTCTTGGTCGAGATATTCTTGGCCCATGGTTTTCCTGCTTTCAAAAAGATTTCTTCTTCGTAAATTAGGCCTTGGCTATTCTCAACTTTTAATTTTTCAGATATCTCCTGAAGGGGAAATATTTTTACTTCTATCTCTTTCTCCCCTTTCTTTTCGACATTCAAAACAGCAAACGGCGAGGCTGCTTTAAGGGGACCAATTAGATGGTAGGGGAACCAAATTTCTTGCCATTCCTCTGAATAAAGAGGAAAGAAGTGGCCATGGTCACTCTGATTAAGGAGACGACCCGCCTGCGGTTCACAGTACTGGCCGTTACTATCGGTTAAGAGATCTTCCCAGATACCGCCGTCACGGGCGAGACTCCAAATCCACATCTTGTGGCCAGGCACATCTTGATAGAAGGCCCAATGGCCAAATCCTTGCTGGTCATCGTGCCAATAAGCACCAAAAAAGCCTCGATACTCACCGACTGTAAAATAGCTTTTAGAAGAGCCAAAATTGTTATTTTTATACCAGGACAAATCCCTTCCCTTGCCGTCCACTGGCCAAGGTTGCAGAGGAACCGAATAGTTGTGACCAATAAATTTCTGGCCCGGCAGGATAAACTGAAGGTCCTCCCCAGCCCGAATAGCAGCATTTAACCACACGTAATATGATTGAAAATAAGGGGTAAAATTTGTCCAGAGAGAGCGCGTCGTAAAATAAACTTTATTAGGTTCAAGACTAATTTCGACACTCCAGCGTGTTCGGGAAGGCCAATCCCAGGTACCAACGATGCAGGACAGCTGGCCATCACGGCGACGCCGAGTGGTAAAGTTCACCGGCGTGGCGGTCGCGGGCGAATGACCAACAATTCCAAAGTTAAATTCAATACCACCCGAAGTCCAGGGACCACGGAGAGCCACTTCCCGAAATTTCAAAACTTCGTTTTTGTAAATAAAATACTTTCCGGTAGTTTTATCTAAGGCTCCCCAGACTTTCCCCCCTACTTCTGGTAATATTTCTACTTTTACAAATGGATTCTCGAGGGTAACTACCGTCCATTCTTGGCCTTGACCATCAAGGCTCATCCGGTCAATAAAATGATAAGGATACAGCCGAGCCCCTTTCCCCCACATCCCTCCTCGAACCATAATTGGTACCGGGTCAGGATCAGAAAAGGGATATGTCTTGATAACCTCCTTCTTAACCTCCAACTTAGCCGCTGAATGGTTCCCGCAGGCCAAAGAAAAAAAGATAAGAGCTAGGAAAATAAGAGAATAAGCAAGGACTTTCCTTGCCAAAGATGAGACCAAAGATGGGGTCGGGCCGCGCCAAATTATTGATATTAAATTAATTACTTCCATATTACCCCCAAAATATTGCCCTTAAACGCGATTTTTGGGGCCAAAAATCACGTCTTAGGCATTTTGCTCCTTTTCCCTTTCATGGGGTTAAAGAATTATCTCCTCAGATAAAGGCAACTCATTTAACCTGTATTATTCAGGAGGCATGGCGTCTACAAATACTCTACAAATACTTAGTATTAGTACCATCCCTTTTTTATGAGTAGCTCAAATTAAATAATTACTTTCTTCTTTCTTTTTTTTTCGCTAAGGCGTTTTATCTTAAAGTTTCAGTTAGGCTAGCCAGGTGAAAAAGTAGTTTTTTTACTCGCCACCGATCTGAAGAAGGGGAATCCGGAAAGTGGGAGCAGTGAAACCTCGATTAAGGTCGAGATCGTTGCCAACCATATCAATACTCATTAACATCTCCAAGCCAACTCCAGCAATGGTCAACCCCTTAACTGGAAAAGCGATCCGGCCGTTTTCGATCCAATACCCCGAAGCTCCGCCGCTAAAG
>DQWD01000193.1 GCA_011042725.1 Candidatus Aminicenantota bacterium
AATAAATTGGCTAGTCATCATTATGAAAAATTGGTTTATTAATGGCTAAAAATTACTAGATATCTATTTTTTCCAGGATTTATCACGGCATTGCCTAGGGGGAATAGCTTCTTTTTTTAGCTTAAGGACAGAGAAGAAAACCTTCCTGGAAAAGCTGGAGGCAGGCTTTAACTACTTTAGGATCATAAAGTTTTCCTTTTTGCCGATCTATCTCCTGGAGGGCTTCCTGGATTTTTTTTGCTGGTCGATAAGGTCGATGGGAAGCCATCGCTTCCACTACATCGGCGACAGCGATGATTCTTGCCTCCAGTAGTATTTGGCCATTTTTTAGCCCTTGGGGATAACCGCTGCCGTCCAAACGTTCATGATGTTGATGGACAATATCAGCAATAGGCCAGGGGAAGTCAATATTTTTCAAAACTTCATACCCCACCTGCGGATGGGTTTTAATAAGGTTAAATTCAACTTCGGATATTTTCCCTGGCTTGCTTAGAATTTCGGCGGGAACATGAATTTTCCCGATATCATGGACTTCGGCGGCTAATTTAATTATCTTGATTTTTTCCGGGGGAAGCCCCATTTTTTCCGCAATAGCCGAGGCGAGATGGGCTACCCTTCTCTGGTGGCCAGCAGTGTAAGGGTCCCTCATTTCGATGGTCGTGGCTAGAGCTTGGATGATACCGGTCATGCTTTGGGTTAGTTGTTCCAGGCTTTCCAGGCGTTCTTCTTCAGCTTTTCTTTGGGCCTGAATATTAGCCAAAGTAAGAACCAAGCCGGTTATTTCTTGGTGTTCATTCTTGATGGGGGCTATCAGGGGGGCTACCGGAGTCGTTTGGCCGTTTTTTCCTTTCAGAAAACAACGCGGCGGGAAAGTAAAGTTTTCTCCCTTTGTAATAGCTTTAATCGGGATAGCAATTTTTTTTTGGGTGTTTTCGTCAATAATGTGAACTAGATGATTAACTAATTTTCCAAGGGCTTCATCAGCATTTACACCAATTAACTTTTCAGCCAGAGGGTTCAGGAAAGTGACTCGACCTTGGACATTGGTAGCCACAACTCCTTCCCTAATACTAATTAAGATGGTACTTAGCCATCTTTCTCTTTCTTTTAGCTTCTTTTCCATCTGGAATTTATAGAGGGCGACTTCGATATTTGTTTGAAGTTCTCTTTCTTCAAAAGGTTTGAGAAGATAACCGAATGGCTCTGATTTTATTGCCTTTTCCACGGTAACCTTGTCGGTGTAGGAGGTCATATAGATGATGGGAATGCCGATATTAAAATAAATGTAATTTGCGGCGTCAATCCCGGCTCGTTTGCTTTCAAGCATGATATCCATTAACACCACATCTGGTTTTAGTTTTTCAGCTTTTTGGATTGCTTCGGCCGCGGTGTTGACGACAGCCACTACCTCATAACCAGTGTGGATCAACATATTGTAGATATCACGGGCAATTATAATTTCATCTTCGACCAGAAGGACTCTTTTTTTACCCATAGTTAAATCAAAGAAGCAGCCTTCTTTGGCGCGCCCATTGGTCGAGGAGGCTAAAAGATATCCCCACCTTTTCCAGAAGGTCGACCGTAACTTTCTGTCATCTTCAAATTTTAAATAAGGATGAATACAAATCCTCTTATCTACCTAACTAATAATGCAAAAATTTTGGGAGAATGTAAAGAAAAATTTCTGTTCGGGCGCGAGCCCTAGTTGCTTTGGATTTTTATTGGCCCCAGAAATGTGTCCAACATCACCAAGCAAGAAATTTGATCTTTATTGTCCTCGTCTTTTGAGTGGGGCCACTTTTGGGTCCATTTTTAAGGAAGTTATTTCTACATGCTGCAAGTTTTTGCGGGGGAAAAACTTGCAGGAAAATTAGCTTATTTTTTTATATCGGGCGATTTCAAAGGTAAAAAAAAGTGCGCCCGGAGAGATTCGAACTCCCGACCTTCTGATTCGTAGTCAGACGCTCTATCCGGCTGAGCTACGGGCGCAAAATTATTGTTGGCTACTTGTTAGGTAGATAAATATAG
>DQWD01000078.1 GCA_011042725.1 Candidatus Aminicenantota bacterium
GAAAAAAAAATGTCTCCGCTATTGCCCGGAAAATGTTTTCCAGTTATCGAACAGAATTTAATTAAACTAAACTATTTCAATATTATTAAGCACCTGCTTGGATAAGAGTTGGAGACGAAA
Organism: Candidatus Aminicenantota bacterium; assembly: GCA_011042725.1. Classification (GTDB taxonomy): domain Bacteria; phylum Acidobacteriota; class Aminicenantia; order Aminicenantales; family Aminicenantaceae; genus JdFR-80. Next base: position 121 of record DQWD01000078.1, read on the forward strand.
CGAAGCTTATAAAGGCGATTTTGCCCCTAAAAATAGCTTTTTAAAGCAATAAATGGGGGGTAAAAATGTGCTAACTTATGAATTATCAATTAGATAGCGCGGCCCGACCCCAAAAAAATCCCAAAAAAATCACAAAAATAAAAAAAATATTTGCAATGAGTTATTGTTTTGGATAAAATTTTGCTCTCTTAAAGGGTCAATGATAGAACTTTTTCTTTCATTTTTAATTTTTGGTGCCCTGGGTATTGTCTTGGTAGTAATGAACAAGATCCTGGGCCCCCGCCGTTTGAACCCCATCAAGGAAACCCCCTTTGAATGTGGAAGCCCTTATCTTCAAGATGATATAAATCCCGTATCGATTAAATTTGTCACCGTGGCCTTCCTTTTCTTGTTGTTTGATATCGAGGTTGTTTTTTTCTTTCCTTGGGCTGTTGTGTTTAAAAAGCTGGGCCTTAAAGGATTGGTCATTATGGGGTCCTATCTCCTTATTCTGATTTTTGGTTTTATTTACGCCTGGAAAAAAGGAGCTTTTGAGTGGGAAAAATAATTGACGATATCCCGCGGTGGGAACCTCATCCGCCTATTCAAGGAGGCTTTATCACCACTAAATTTAATGAACTGCTTGGTTGGGCTCGAAAATTTTCCTTGTTCCATTATCCTTTTGTCACTGCTTGTTGTGGCATGGAATACATGTCGGCTGCCTGCGCTCATTTTGACATCGACCGGTTTGGAGCCGGCTGGACAAGATTTTCTCCTCGCCAATCAGATATGTTGTTGGTAGTCGGCACCGTCACCCAAAAATTGGCTCCTGTTTTGCGAACGGTTTACAATCAAATGACCAATCCCAAATGGGTAGTTGCCTTTGGCGCTTGTGCCGTGAGTGGCGGTATTTATGATAATTATGCTGTTGTCCAGGGAATTGACCGCATCATCCCGGTCGATATCTATATTCCCGGGTGTCCACCACGACCAGAGACGGTGCTTGATGCCTTAGTTAAGTTACAGGAAAAAATTCAGAAACATGAACAGGAATGGCGATGGAAAAGCAAATAGTCTTAAAGGATCTGCAGGAAAAATTTGGCTCTGAGATTAGCAAGACTGACCTTCAGTTTGGTGACGATATAATTCACATTAAGAAAGAGGCCTTAATTCCTATCGTTAATTTTCTCCGCCAAGCCCCCTACGAGTTTACTATGTTACTTGATTTAACTTGTGTTGACTACCTTGGTGAAGAAGACCGGTTTGAAATGGTTTATCATCTTTTTTCCCTTAAAAACAATCTGAGGTTGAGAATTAAGACTCGTTTAAAAGAATCGGACTTGAAGATAGATTCCCTTACCTCTGTCTGGAAAAATGCCAACTGGCTAGAAAGGGAAGTTTATGACATGTTTGGTGTTGAGTTTGAAGGGCATCCCTATTTAAAAAGAATTTTTATGTATGATGGATTTGAGGGTTTTCCATTAAGAAAGGATTATCCTTTACGCAAGAGGCAACCGCGCCTACCTTTAAAATAAAAACATGAGCTTTAGAATTCAAAAAGAAGCCCGCCAGGAGAGCATGCTCCTGAACATGGGGCCTTCTCATCCGGCCATGCATGGTACCATCCGGATTATGCTCGAATTAGATGGCGAACGGATTCTCAATGCCGAGCTGGAAGTTGGTTACTTACACCGAGGATTTGAGAAAACCTGTGAAAATCGGACTTATTTTAATCTCCTTCCTTATACTGATCGATTAAACTATGTTTCCCCGCTGATTAATAATCTGGGCTATGTCATGACCTTGGAAAAAATGCTCGGTCTGCAAGTCCCTGAACATGCTCAGTACATCCGGGTCATCATGAGTGAGTTAAGCCGCATTTCTGATCACCTTACTTGCTTAGCGGCGATGGCCATGGAATGTGGAGC
>DQWD01000174.1 GCA_011042725.1 Candidatus Aminicenantota bacterium
GCTTAGAGGTTATCTAAGATAGCTCAATAGAGGCAACCTGCTTCAGCAAATAGCGCTTTGATTAATTTAATTAACCTGATCTATTCATAAATTGAAAAAGATCATTACTGTCCCAACATTTATTAAGCGGAAAAATTTGTGTTGATATTGTTGAAGTCACACGATAAAAAAATGGAATTTTGTTTCAAATCGATTATGATATATTTCATTGTAATTTAATTGAATTCAATAAATTACACAAAATACAGAAATATCTTTGGAACACGAACTGAAAAAGATAAAAGAATTTAATCCGAATTATTTAAAAGGAAGTATTAGCTTGGGACAAACTTTCAAGGCCATTTTCCATTCCTTTTGATTCTACGCTATATATCAGTAAGTGATGACAGCTTCTTTTACGAATAGATCATGTCCAAAGACGCCCACAAACGATGAAAACTGATATACTTTTCGAGGGCACCTCCACAAAGGAGGCCGTTATTAATGGCTTGGCGAATGGCCCATTTTCTAGGTAATTATTCAGGATTAATTATTTGCGAATAACCACTATTTCTTCTTACCGCTCCGGGTCCCACCACTTGAAGAGGAGGTCTTGACCGATCGCAAACCAACCGCACTCGAGATCCTGCTCGAAGAACCTAAAGCGAAAGAACCCGAGCTTCCGGTATAGACAGCTCCTGAGGAAGTCAGTCGTCCCGATATATAACCTGAACTGGAAGAAGATCTTCTTCCGGAACTAAGGCGAAGCTCCGGACAGCGAACTTCATTGTTCAAAGGAGCATAGGTAATTTTTACTCCCAGACGGCGGCCAATCTTGATATCTGGATTCCAGTCATGAATCCTAACCTGAAATTGCGAACTCTTGGTCAGCGAAGTCTTTGTTTTGGCAGACTGCCGAGGGGAATTTCGAGATGTAATTTCTTTACTTATTTTCTGAGGAAAAGGGCTGGTTATAAGAAAAGAAGGAAGGGGTTTTCCGCTGGCTTTTTTTGGGGCCGCATTTAGATTTCTTTTCGGTCTAACATAAACGAGTTTCAAGCTGTCTCGAAGTTCCTCCACATTATAATTAAAGACAACTCTTCTTCTTACCTCCTGCGGTGATTCCGGTAAAAGATAGATTTGCTCATCCCTTTCTCGCTGACCAGAATTCAGCTTGATTACTTCCTGAATAGGCAAAACTTTTTGAGCCAATTGTTTTTTATTCAAATCTTGGGGTTTAAGAGCCGGAGCAGTAAGAACCATTTTTTGCAACCGTGAAAAAACGTTTTCATCTCCCTGTTCCAGCTTTTTAATATAGCTTTTATAATAACCCTTCCATTCCTTGGGCATCTGGAAAGGAGAAGAACTTTTCTTTAATTGATCTTTACGGACCTTGCGAAGGACATTCTTCCTCTGATAATAGGGGACCCCTCCCCCCAGATATAAATTGGAAAAATAATATGGAGACAAGTAATTGTAATATCCATTCCCATAAAAATACCAATCCCCAAACGTCCATGGTCGCCAAGAGTAATAACCAAAATAAAAATCCCAGGCGACCCAGGCCGGGGCAAAAGCACTGCCAGGAATCCACACCCAACCCAGCTTTTCATGCCAGGTCCACACCCCCAAATGATACGGCACCCAACCCCAGGGTTCATCGGGGACCCAAAAAAGCTCTCCATTTACTTCCCGCCAATGCCCATAGTAATAGGGCTGCCAGTTTCCCCACGGGTAATAATTATTGGCAAAAGGCCGCCAGATATACCCAAACTGAGAGTGCCAGACCCATTCACCGTATAAATTACCGTATTTTTGGGCGAAATAGTAAACAGCCCGAGTTAATTTCTGAACGGGAAGGGGAAGAGAAGTATTTCTCTCCAGAGATCCAGCAAAAGACCGGTTGAGGTCTTCATTCCAGATTTTAAATTCAGCTAAGAGCGGCAACGAGTCCGGCCGGAGAAGTTTATTGTTCTTAACTAAGAGTTTTTGGCCCTGGCTTACCTTGGTTTTTTTCTGCTTCTTCTCATTA
>DQWD01000115.1 GCA_011042725.1 Candidatus Aminicenantota bacterium
GGGGTATTATTCGAATTGAACATATCAAGGCTATTTTGCGTATCTTATTAAGAAAACATTTATACGATGACCAAGATAAAAGTTTTGAAAGCGGAGGAGATTATCTTTTGGTAATGAGAAGCGCAGTTGTTGAGGTGATTTAACCCTTGAATAATTTAACAAGCTTTCGCCTAAGTAAGAGTTTAACAAGAAAATTGCTAAAGTTTTCATGAAAAAGATTTTTAGGCAAGAAAGGACTTCCGTGGATGAAGAGAATCCCATCTTTCTTTTTTAGAAAAGATCAGATTTTTCCAAAATAGGCTAAGGGGAGAGACGGAAGAAGAGAAGATGGAAAAATTTCCTCTCTTAGAAGAGCTGAATTTCTGGAGCAGGCGACTTTTGCCGGGGAGACTCAAGATAAAATTTTTATGATGAGATTTTTTGGGTTCTATTTAGAATAAAATTGAAAATAAAAAAGAAAGGAGAGAAGCAATGAAAAAGAGGTCTTTTTGGGTTTTAGTAATTTTTCTGGGATTTATCCTCGGACCTATCCTAACCTGGGCGGCCCAACCCTCTGCTCTGGCTGGACATTGGGCGGGAGTCATTGATATTCCGGGAATGAAACTAGAGGTTAACCTTGACTTTGTTCAAAATCCAGATGGTTCCTGGACGGGAGACATTTCGATTCCGATTCAAAAGGCTTTTGATCTTCCCTTAGAGAATATTTCTCTTGAAGAAAGAAAGATTACTTTCGCCATCAAAGGAGTGCCGGGAAAACCGGTCTTCAGTGGCCAACTCAGTGAAGACGGCCGGGTGATTACCGGGGAATTTACCCAATCGGGAAAAACTTTCCCCTTTACCTTGAAACGGGAGGCTAGTCCAGAAGTTAAATCCAAGCAAGCCTTAGAGGGTTTTGAGAAAGTAGTAGAGAAGGGATTGAAGGGACTAAAAGTGCCAGGCATAGCCTTGGCTGTAGTTAAAGGAAACTCAGTTATTTTTGCTCAGGGCTTTGGTTGGCGGGATGTAGAGAAAAAACTTCCGATGACGGCTGATACCCTTCTGGCCATTGGTTCGTCCACCAAGGCTTTTACTACTTTCACCTTAGGAACTCTGGTTGATGAAGGAAAAGTGGAATGGAATAAACCTGTTCGCTTTTATATTCCCTGGCTCCGCCTTAATGATACCTTTGCCACTCTCCATCTGACGCCCCGTGATTTGGTTACCCATCGTTCCGGTCTTCCCCGTCATGATTTTATCTGGTATAACAATTATTCAGCCAGCCGGGAAGAACTTGTCCGCCGTTTAGCTTATCTCCAACCAACAGCCGATCTCCGGGAAAAATTTCAGTATAACAATTTAATGTTTTTGACAGCTGGTTATTTAATTGAAGTTTTGACGGGCAAGACGTGGGAAGAAGCAGTTAAGGAGCGAATCCTCAACCCATTGGAAATGAAGCGGACTAATTTTTCCGTGATCGACTCTCAGAAAGATGCCGATTTTGCCCTGCCCTATCGAGAAGTCAAAGGAAAAATAGAGAAGATTCCCTTTCGGATAATAACCAATATGGGGCCAGCCGGTTCGATCAATTCCAGCGTCCGGGAAATGAGTCACTGGTTAATGGTTCATCTTAATCAGGGGAAGTATAAAGGCCAGACCATTATTCAACCCCAGACCCTGCAAGATATGCACCTGGCCCACATGACTACCGGGGAGACTCCTTCTAGCCCGGAAATTACCCCCGCGGACTATGGTCTGGGCTGGTTTGTGGATACTTACCGAGGGCATCAGCGCGTCCATCACGGAGGAAACATCGACGGTTTTTCGGCCATGGTCTGGTTATTACCCGATGATAATTTAGGGTTGGTGGCCCTGGCCAATAAGAGCGGTACTGGCTTGCCGGAGTTAATTATCCGCAAGGCGGCTGATTTAATCTTAGGTTTAGAGCCGCGAGATTGGATTGGCCAGGCTATTGAGCGAAAGCTTAAAGGTGAAGAAGTTGAGGAGAAAGCCGAGAAGAAGAAAAA
>DQWD01000064.1 GCA_011042725.1 Candidatus Aminicenantota bacterium
ATTTGGGTGGATATTTGGGGTGGAGGGGATTCTTATTACACTCTAGTCGACCCAATTGATCCCAATATCATCTACTTCGAACAACAATTCGGAAGTCTTCAACGTAAAAATATGAAAACTGGTAAAATTAAAGGGATTAGACCTAAGGCAAAAAAAGGAGAGCCTCCCCTCCGTTTCAATTGGATGACTCCCTTCCTCATTTCCCACCATAATCCTTTTATTCTTTATGTGGGAGCTAATAAAGTTTTTAAATCACTTAATAGAGGTGATAATTGGCTCTGTATCAGCCCCGACTTAACCACCCAGCCAGGACCAGAAAAACAAGGAAATGTTCCCTTTGGAACAATCACCACTATTTCCGAATCCCCCTTGCAACCAGGGCTATTGTATGTGGGAACAGATGATGGATGTGTTTGGATTACCCGTGACGATGGGGCTACTTGGAATAAAATATCTGGCGGCCTTCCTCAAAAGTGGGTCAGCCGGGTGGTTGCTTCATCCCACCATTTAGGCACAGCTTACGTTTCTCTGACCGGCTACCGAGAAGACGATTTTTCGGCTTACCTTTACAAATCAACTGATTTTGGTCAAACATGGACCTCTATCGTCAACAATCTTCCTCCGGAATCGATAAACGTCATCCGGGAAGATCCTTCTTATCCTGACTTGCTTTACTTAGGAACAGACCAGGGAGGAGTTTTTGTTTCTTATGACGGAGGAAAAAAATGGTTTTCTCTGTGTGCTGATCTCCCCACAACTCCTGTTCATGATATTGCTCTTCAAGCCCGGGAAAGAGAGATAGTTATCGGTACTCATGGGCGGAGCGTTTTCGTCATGGACTTAATTCCTGTTCAAGAATATCCCAAGATAAAAGATAAAGAAATCCACATCTTCCCCATCCGGCCAGCCAGACTTCCTCAATGCCGCGATTATACTAACGACTGGGTTTGGGAAACACGCCGGGAGGCTACAATTTATTATTATCTTTCCCACGCTCAGCAAATTAAAATCCAAATCTTAAATGAGTCTGGAGAAGTAGTTAGAGAATTCTCAAGACAAGGGCAGCCAGGAATCAATCGCCTCAGTTGGGATCTTTCTCCTACTCTCTCTAAAAAACAGCCACTGACTGTTTATTCTCCAGGACCACCACTAGTTAAGCCGGGAACTTACATTATGCGTTTTAGTTGCCCCGGCTTTCAGGAGGAAAAGAAATTACAAGTGGAACCGGCTTCCCCGGTAGTCACTTATAATAAAAAAGATTATTAACCTGATCTATTCATAAATTTTAAAAAACAAGAAAAATTGATTCAAGAACAGCCAAAAATCTTAGCCTGTGATTAGTCCAATCTTTCATGGCTGATATCTCTTTCTTTTTGTTCTAACATGTTATATATCAATACGTTATGAAGGGGAACAGCTTTTCTTGTGAATTATTCAGGTTAAAATAGAGTGAACAATGAAATGATTTAAGTTCTTAGCATTTTTACTAGTTTTATTATCAATTATTACCTGCCGCACGAAAAACACACCTGGAGTTCTGAAGCCTAATTTAGAAGAGTTTGGCGCCTATTATACTCGAATAAATTCAGGAGAAGAATTCGAAAAATATGCTCGGGTTGGAGATTATGCAGATATCCTTGTAGAGCTTGGGAAAGAAAATGGTAAATTTGTTTTCTGGTGTGGTTCAAGCTATCTGCCTTACTGGCAAACAGCAAACGGCAAATGGTTTGTTGATGAAATTGTTCCCCGTAAAGGGGACGGCAGCGGGAAAATGCCCGACAGGGCATGTTAAGATTATTGAAAGCACTCCGGAAAAAGCAGTCGTTCACTGGAGATATTTACCTAATTTCTCGGGGAAAAATCCGCATGTAGGTGTAAGTTCCATAAAGTTTGTGGATGAATATTTCACCATATCACCCACAGGTGAAATGACCAGAACTGTCCGAAAAGGGATAAAAAAGATTGATGACTGGCATGATCCGTTAAAGA
>DQWD01000289.1 GCA_011042725.1 Candidatus Aminicenantota bacterium
AAGCTAAAAAAAGAAGCTATTCCCCCTAGGCAATGCCGTGATAAATCCTGGAAAAAATAGATATCTAGTAATTTTTAGCCATTAATAAACCAATTTTTCATAATGATGACTAGCCAATTTATTAATCTACTCTCCAATTGCTAAATATCCCATCTTTCCCCCCTCAACTTAAGAAATAATCAAACAAGACAATATTGAGAAAAGTTTTACTTAATTATTTAATCTTAGTTCAAATCGAGATTTAACAATCGTTTTAAAAAGAATATAATAAATAAATAAAAAGGTTACTGGGTAAATTGATTAACCATGAATAAAACCAACTTTCTCAGCTCTGTTTTTTTGGGCCTATCTGTAATATTCTCCGCTCTTGGAGTGATCTTTTTCGTCTTACTTTTTCTGCCTCGTTTCAATATTTACTGGTTCATCCTTTCGCCGGTTATCCTGACCATCTACCAACTTCCGGCTGTTTGCTTCTTCTGGCTCGCCAAAAAATTTAAATCTTCCTCTTAGCTTGCCTAGTCACCTGCCTCGATAGTTCTATTGACCTTTATCTTGCTAGTTGATAAGATTCTTCCGCCGTAATGATCCTCGATTTATTTTCTTTAAGGGAGAATCCGATGAATAAATATTGCCGGTCTTTTTATCTTTTTCTCTTAGTTCTCCTCCTTACTCTTTCTCCCCTAGTGGCTCAAGAGGCAACTCAGATTCAAAAGATAATTGGTGAACTTGAATCCATTCTGGAAACAAGAATCCAATCTTGGAAAGTTACTTATGAAGATCACAAAGAATCCTTTTCTCCAGGCTATAACGACTCCCAATGGGAGTCTAAGCCCCGCAGTTTTAACAGTCGAGAAAAGAAGATAACTTGGTTAAGGAGTCAGGTAAACATTCCCTCCTACTACGCCGGGCTCCCTACCGAAGGTCAAGAAGCACTCCTCGAAATTACCTGGCAAGGTTTAGGAATTTTTACGGGCCAAATATATAGTAATGGGCAAAGGATCCAGAATTTTACTCTCGACTTTGGCAATTCATCGCACACGATAACCAAATCTTTTCCTCTAGCTAAGGCTATTTCGTCCCCTGATTCTTATTTGATCGCCATTCGGTTGGAAAATAAAGGGCGACTCCCTCTGCTTACTCAAAAAAAACCTGAACCGGGGACATACTTTCGACTCCAACAAGCCCAGTTAGTTTATCCCCAGGCCACTGCCGCCGCCAACAAATTGAAGAAGTGTCTTCTTGATTTAAAATTAGGCCTCCAATTTCTGGACCTTGTTCCCCAACCTCCGGTCCCTTCTCATCGCCTCCGGCCACTCTCTCCTCAATACCGGCAGCGAATTAATTCCAACGATTTTAAGAAATTAGTCAAAGCTTTCTCCAAAGCAGCCAGCCGTCTCGACGTGGCCGCTCTCCAGCAAGGCAATTATGACCGTTTTGAAGAGAGCATAAAAAAATTCTATTACGACCTTCAACCGGTAATTAAGTATGCCAAAAACTTTTCCATTTATATCGGGGGGAATTCTCATATTGATTTGGCTTGGTTATGGCGGTGGTTGGAAACCATCGAAGTCGGGCGGGCAACCTTCGAGACCGTGCTGAAGAATATGAGTGAATTCCCGGAAATGTTTTACATCCAGAGTCAAGCCCAACTCTACCAGTGGATAGAAGAAAGATATCCCCAACTTTTTGAAAAAATTCGCCAGCAGGTACGGGAAGGTCGCTGGGAAATAGTCGGTGGAATGTGGGTCGAACCCGATTGCAATTTAATCGATGGAGAATCTTTTATCCGCCAAATTCTCTACGGAAAGCGTTATTTCCAGGAGAAATTCGGAGTTGATGTAAAAATTGGTTGGAATCCTGACTCTTTTGGCTACAACTGGAACATGCCTCAGTTTCTAGTCAAATCAGGATTTGAAGTGTTTGTGACTCAAAAAATATTTTGGAATGATACTACTTCCTTCCCTTATTTCCT
>DQWD01000220.1 GCA_011042725.1 Candidatus Aminicenantota bacterium
CTGGGCCTTGCTGGATATAGCTGCCCGTCATCGAGAAACAGTCCTCTGGAATGCTTATTTAAAAGCAAAAAGGCAAACGGAAAGAGGTGCTCAAGAAAATCCCAAGGCCTACATTATTCCAACCACGCAACATGATTATTTAACGACCGTGAAAATGGTTAATACCCTTTTAGCCTCAGGAGTGGAAATAAAAAGAGCCGAAAATGACTTTCAAATCGATGGAATTATTTACCCCCGAGGCTCATTCGTTATTCCCTTGGCCCAGCCCAAAAGAGGGTTAATTCGCAATTTTTTAGGCCGTACTTTTTATCCTGATAATGCATGGACTAGGTCAAAGGAGGGTTCTCCTATCCGGCCCTATGATTTAGCTACTCATACCATGGCTGAATTTATGGGCGTAAGAGTTTGCCCGGTTAAGGAAATGGTTAATGGGGATTTATCTACGCTCAAAGAGCCTCTCCCGCTTAAAGGAAAGATAGAAAAGGGGAGGGGGGAGTTCTTTTTTATTGATGGGCGGTTAAATGATAGCTTTCAAGTCGTAAATATGTTAATCGATCAAAAAGGAGGAAAAATATGGCGAGTTGACCAAGGTCAAGAAAACTTGATGGCAGGAGATTTTATTATCCGGGCGAACAGCTTAGAAACTCTGGAAAAAATTAGCCAAGAGACAGGGGTTGATTTTAAATCGCTGGACAAACTTCCTTCCCGGGGAATACACCAATTGAAGCGTCTTCGAGTGGCCATGTATCAACGCTATTGGGGAGGAAATATGGATGAAGGGTGGACCCGGCTGGTTTTAGAAAATTTTAAATTCCCCTATAAGTCAATAACCGATAAAGAGATAAAAGCTGGTAACTTGGTTAAAGCGTATGATGTTCTAATTCTTCCTCACGATTCAGCCGAAATGATTTTAGGAGAATTAACTCGTTCCTCTTACAGGCGTTATCTTAGCTCTGTTCCTCCTGAGTACCGAAGCGGTTTAGGCGAGGAAGGTGTCGCCAAAATCAAAGAGTTTGTTCAACGAGGAGGCCGGCTGGTTACGATGGGAGACGCAGGGGAATTGGTCATTGATAAATTTAACCTCAACCTTAGGAACGTAGTTGAATCCTTAGATTCCAAGGATTACTTCTGTCCAGGTTCAACTCTGAAAGTAATTATTGACAATCAAGATCCTTTAACTTATGGAATGCCGGAGGAAGGATATATTCTCAATTGGGGAAATCCAGTGCTTGCTATCTCACCCGGTTCAGAAAGTGAAAATTATAAGTCATTGATTCGTTATAAAGAGAGAGATATCTTGCAAAGCGGGTGGTTAATCGGGGAAAAACACATCGCTCAGAAATCAGCCCTGGTCAAGGTTAATTATGAGCAAGGTGAAATAATCATTATGAGCTTTAGGCCTCAGCATCGCTGCCAAACCCATGGAACTTTTAAACTCTTGTTTAATGCCTTAGTTAAATAAGAAGGTAGATAAATAGTTTTTTAATTAAGCCTTAGGCTTAGTAGTCAAGTTTATTATATGTGTAGATATCAAGAATTATTTTAAATCGTAGGTAGGAACTATTTTATGTCGATTGGTAAATTTAATTAAATTTGGTAATTTAATTTAATAAGGCAAAGATGATTTTAACTGCTCACCAAGGAATATTTTTAATTTAAAAATAGCATAACTTATAAAAACTATTTCAAATTCAAACCAGCCCAGTTTTCGGCCATTGTGAATAGATTGATAATCATCTTGATCACGAAATAACTTTGATAGAGGCGATGGTAACCTAAAAACATTAGTCTTCTTCTAATCAAGAATTATCATTACCGAAAGAAGAACAAAGATACAAATTAAATTTTCCACAGTTGCCCATTTTATGGGCAATAAAGATATTAACAGGGTGTTAATAATTATAAATAATTGATATAAAAAGAGTTAAAAAAGAAAAATAACAACGTCGCATAAGATATATTA
>DQWD01000221.1 GCA_011042725.1 Candidatus Aminicenantota bacterium
AGCGAAGCGAAAATTCTACGGAAAGACGGAACCAAAGTTAATGCAGAATTCAGCAACAAGAGAATACTCATTGATGGAATCCCCTACATGCACACCGCAGCTAGAGATATCACCGAATGGAAAAAAGATAAAGAAAAAATCAAAGCATCCCTAAAAGAAAAATCAATTATGCTCCAAGAAATCCATCATCGGGTAAAAAATAATTTACAGATAATTATTAGCCTGATGAGAATTCAAGCCAGGCGTGCTAAGCACAAAGAAACAAAGCAACACCTGCGAACACTCCAAGATCGGGTCTTTTCTATGGCTAATGCTCATGAGCATTTCTACAGACAGCCTGAATTGGATAAGATTAATATCGCTACTTATATAAAAGGAATGGTTGACCATCTTTGCTTTTTGCACAACAAGAGTGAAAAAGAAATTAAAATTGGCCTCGATTTAGAAGAAATCTACCTTGCTTTAAATAAAGCTATCCCTTTTGGCATGTTATTAAACGAAATAGTTACCAATACCCTTAAACATGCTTTTCCAGGTAAAAAGGAGGGCGAGCTTTCAATACGCCTCTACCGAGATGGAAATAAAAGAATCAGGCTTTATGTTGCCGATAATGGCGTCGGAATTCCAGAGAGTGTCGACCGTAATAACCCCGAAACAATGGGCCTCCAATTAATTAATGACTTAACCCACCAGATTGGCGGAGAAGTTAAGATAAAAAACGATAAAGGGACCAAGATTAACATTATTTTTCCCGAAAAAAATTGAGGCGAGGGGGCCCGGAAACCCGGGCCCGGTGAAACAAGAACAAAGGCCTATCTTAAGATAGCCTTCTTCTCCCTTCTTTTGCTTTCTTCTTTTTTATAAAAGACGTAAGAAAACTATCAAAATTCTCATCAAACAATAGAAACTGAAGAAAAATTTTGGAAAAACTAGGAAAAGCCCTAATGTTGACAATGGCTATCTTAAGGTGATAAATAAGTTTTGCTTCCAAGGAGGTTTTTATGAGCAAAAAATTTCAATTAACTAAAATTATAACCTCGTCCCAAGCTAAAAATCAGACTAATCGTCTCCAAAAATTGTCTGGAAGCCCAACATGCTTTATGGCGCTCCAAGCTAAAAATCAGACTAATCCTCCCCGCCAAGCAAAGAATGGCCTCATCCTGCTAGCCGCCGTGCTGTTGACCCCTCTCCTTTTCTTTACCCCCTTCCTCAATGGTAATCCCCAAGTTAAAAAAATTACCTATGAGCAGGCCTATCTAAACGGCAAACCGCGCCTCTTAAAAAATATCCCTTCTCTTCGGGGTTGGCTGGACGAAAAACATTACCTGCTTTTCGAGCGAGGCCAAAAGAACCAGCCAGCTATCCTTTATAAAATTGAAGCCCCCACCGGCCAAAAGGAAATCTTAATTGATTATGGGAAAATTCAAAAATCTTTACCCTCCGAACTAAAGGCCACTGCTCATGTCACTCAATCCAAAGACTATCAAACTCTGATTTATTATTTCAATAACGACCTTTACCTCTACCAATATAACGCCCACCAATTCCGGCGGTTAACAGCAACGCCAGCTCCTGAACAAAATCCGAAACTCTCTCCTGATGAAAAATTTCTGGCCTACACGCGTCAAGGCAACCTCTATTGTCTCGACCTAGAAAGTGGCTTAGAGTATCAATTAACCACTGATGGATCATCGACTATCTCTAATGGCTGGGCCTCATGGGTTTACTACGAAGAAATCCTCGGACGCAGCTCCCGGTACGCTGCCTTCTGGTGGTCTCCTGATAGTCAACATCTGGCTTTTCTGCGCTTTGACGAAAGTCCGGTACCCACTTTTCCTCTTTTCCGTTCCGGAGGCCCTCACGGGGAATTGGAAATAGAGCGCTATCCCAAAGCTGGCGATCCCAACCCTTATGTTCGACTCGGCGTTGTTTCCCGCCAGGGAGGCTCCATCACCTGGGCCAA
>DQWD01000184.1 GCA_011042725.1 Candidatus Aminicenantota bacterium
AGTTGGATGATGAAATCTTCGAAGAATCTTGGAAAAAGTGGCGAGCGGGCTTAGGTGAAGATAAGTTTGTCTTTTACCAGAAAGTTTTTGGGGTAAGTGAAGAGGATTTGAAAACTCTCCTTAAGGAGAAACTTATTTTTGATCGCCTTATTCAGCGCCGGGTGGCCTTGAGTATTCCCGTTTCAATAGAAGAAATCCGGTCCTACTATCAAAATGTTTATTTGCCTCAAATTGAAGCTAGCCAGCAAAAGCCAAAGTCATTAGTGGAAGTAATGAAGGAATTGGAAGCTAAAATTAGGCAAGAAAAGGGGCAGGAAGAAATTAATAAATGGCTTAAATCTCTGCGCTCTCAAGCTAAAATTGTCATCAAAGATAAGAGTTTGGTCAAGAAGAAGCATATTAATAAATCAGAGGAGATAATGGATGATGAAAACAGCCTTTCTTTTTCCCGGACAAGGTTCTCAGTATGTAGGCATGGGTAAAGAATTTTATGATTCTTTTCCTTTAGCCCGTGAATATTTTGCCCGAGCTGATGAAGCCTTGAAGTTTAAGCTTTCGCAGCTTTGTTTTTCGGGGCCCGAGGAAGAGTTGAAGCTTACCCAAAACACTCAACCCGCTTTGCTGACAGTGAGCACCATTGCTTTCAACTTGTTGGGACTTAAGCCCCACGTGGCTGCTGGTCATAGTTTGGGGGAATACTCAGCTTTGGTAGCCTCGGGAAGCTTGAGCTTTGAAGAAGCCGTGGTCTTGGTCCATAAACGAGGCCGTTATATGCAAGAAGCAGTTCCGGTGGGGGAAGGCTTAATGGCGGCCATTATTGGCCTCGACTACGAGAAAATATTGGCGACCCTGAAGCAAATAACCACTGGAGTAGTGGAAGTGGCCAATTGGAATAGTCAAGAGCAAGTTGTCATTTCTGGTGAGAAACAAGCGGTTGAAGAAGCCATCAAAAAACTTGACCCGCCTCGAGTAGTAGTATTACCCGTTAGCGCTCCTTTCCATTGTCCTCTCATGGCTCCAGCGGAGAAAAAATTAGCCTTTGACTTGGATAGGACTGAGTTTAACGATTTGCAATTTCCGGTTATTACTAATGTAGATGCGCAACTAATCACCACCGGAGAGAAAGCCAGAGAAGCCCTTAAAAGACAGGTTACTCGCTCTGTTCTTTGGTATAAAAGTATGGAAAGAATAAGAGAACTAAAGATGCAAGCAGTAGTTGAGGTTGGTCCCGGTAAAGTCCTGTCAGGGCTGATGAGGCGGATATCGCGGCGATGGGAAAACTATAATTTGTCTATCTTTCAAGTGGGAGATCCTGACTCTCTAACTAAAGTTAAAGAATTATTGAGCTAATTTTTCCTGATTTGAATAAATGAATTTACCAGGAGATTTTTCTCTTGGTTCAGGGGGACAAAGTAGTTCTTTGTTCTAAGTTTTTTAATTTGCCTCAATCAGAGTTGGGCAACTTTTTTCTTGCCGGAAAAGATAATCTAGCGATAATAATCAGGTTTATCATCTTAAGAGGAAAACCACAAGTGACAAGGTGAATAGGGTATTTGGGAGAAATTTAGTAGCCAAGTTCTCTAGTTTTTTTTTCCCCACAGCACTTGGGGACCTAAACGCCAGTAATATTCGGCGGCTGAAGAGAGAGCGGTGGCCAAGATAACCCAAAGACCGATTTGAGCCAAGAGATAGAATTCATGGAGAAATGATTCCCCAAGAATGAGGAGAGCGATGGTGATAGCTTCGGCGTTCATCTTAATTTTACCCAAGATGGAAGCGGGAATGGAGATGCCTCGCGAGGAGGCCATGGCTCGGAAACCGGTGACGGCTATTTCACGCCCAATGATGATGATGGCCATCCAGGCTGGCACTTGATCAAGTTCGACCAAACAGATCAGGGCCGAAGTGATAATAAGTTTGTCAGCAGTGGGATCTAAGAGTTC
>DQWD01000310.1 GCA_011042725.1 Candidatus Aminicenantota bacterium
ATTGACACAAAATATTTAATTTATGTCAATCCATTGACATAAATTGAAGAAATGGTATGATTTAAGTATGGATTTGAGTAAACTAAGGCTTCAAAATCCTCAGTGGGAATCAAAAGAAGCTTTTTTTGAGGATCCCTTCTTAAAAGAGCTCTCACGAATAAAATTAGTCCTTAAACATCCTGTTGAACAAAAAATCATCATAGAAAGAGATAGGCTGTTCATTCTGAGAGGGCCAAGGCAGATTGGAAAGACCACCCTCCTCAAGCGGTTACTGAAATCTCTATTGGAAAAAGGTATTGATCCTCAAAGAACTTTTTATTTCGCCTTAGATGTTGGAGGGGCAAAAGATGAAGAAGCACTTTTTGATGTGCTTCTTACATATACCGAATTTGCAGAGGAGAAGAAGGACAAACCCTTCTTTATATTTATAGATGAAGCTACTTATACTCGTGACTGGGCAATAGGAGTAAAAAAGGCCTATGATCTGGGAATAATAAGAAACTGTTTTGTTCTCATCACAGGTTCGTCTTCGTTAGAATTACAACGTGGAGGAGAAAGATTACCCGGAAGGCGAGGGGTTTTTCCTCATGAAGCTGATTTGGAAATGGGGCCTCTTACTTTTAGAGAATTTATTCAGAATTTAGAGCCTGGTATACCTCTTCCTTCCCCTGAAATTTCACCTTTGCCTATTTATCAATCAGCTGAAAAGCTTTCTTATTATTCTCGCGAAATGAAATCACTTATAAGGAAATTTCTTCTCACTGGAGGATTTCCTCTAAGTATCAATGAGTTTATTGAAAGAGAAGAAATTTCTCCAGCTCCTTATGTTACTTATTTACAGGCCCTTCTCGGGGATCTGGCTAAGGCCGGCAAGAGGGAAGTTTATCTTAAAGAAATTATTTATACTATTATTCAAAAAAAGCTAGAACCACTAGATCCCACTCTCATCGCTCGGGAGACGTCTATAAGATCTCATAATACAGTTTCTTCCTACATCGATATTCTAGAGAATCTTTTTGTGCTAAGTACTCTTTACCATGCCAGAAATTTAACAGATCCAAGACCGTCTTTTAAGAGAAGAAGGAAATATTATTTCACCGACCCGTTTCTTTTCCATACTTTAGCGGCTTGGGCAGAAGGTGATATTAATCCTTTTAAATTTTCGAGAAAAATCTTGGAGGGAGAACTTGGCGGCAAAATAATTGAAAATATAGTGGGAGTTCATCTAGTCAAAAAAGGTAAGGTTCTCTTTTGGAGAGGAAAACAAGGAGAAATAGATTTTATTTTCAGTCAAAAACCAGTTTTTCTTGAGGTTAAATATCAGCCAAAAATATTCTCTGAAGATCTTAAAATTTTGATGATAGTTCAGGGTGGACTTCCAATATCCAAAGAACCTTTAACCAAACAGCGTAACATTTATGTTGTTCCTCTTCATCTTTTTCTTCCATTGCTTTAAGTCCACAGCCCTTTGCAAGTTTAATGGTAGACACCAAAATCTCAACCCAGTAACTGACTCTAATTCTTTTTACAGGTGGTCGAAGTTTAGAGCGGCGTTGAAGATGAGCATGTAACTTCCCTGGGTTTGGTGACGCCACATCGGGTTGATGGCGAAGAGAAGCACATGACCTTTCCCCACGGGAACATCGACGATAGCCGGTTTGTTTTGCAACTCCTCGCCGCCTTCCAGCATCCCGCTGATGAGGAGATTGGCTTTCTGGGCAAATCGCACCAACACCCGGACTTTCTGCAAGTCAGGGGGAAAGAAGAGTTTCATCATGTCTTTGTATTCGGGAGGAATGCCGGTGCCGGCTCCCCGGATTTTGGCCATTTTTTTGGGCCGCCCCTGGATGACATCCGGGTCTTTGAGACTTCCCCGGCCGCTCGGCCGGCCTTTCATCTC
>DQWD01000279.1 GCA_011042725.1 Candidatus Aminicenantota bacterium
AAGGAATTAACTTCTTAGCCTTGGGGGAGAGAGAAGAAATTACCCCTTCCATTGCCTCCTCCTTTTCGAGGGATTATTGCAACTTTTCCTTTTTTAAGTCTAACATGATTCCGGGCTTAGGAAAAGCAGGGCTTTTTAGCTTAACATCAACCACTTTTTCCCTAAATCACTTCAGCCCGAAGAGCGCTTCCTCAGGAGGCGAGGGACCGCTCCATGCAGCCCAATTCAATTATTATCGATGATTAACTTTCTAAAAGGACAGAGGGAAGAAAAGAAAAACAAAAAGATCCCACAGAGTATGGCTGATAGCGTTTAATAGAATCGAACCCCGCCACCAATATAGTCCTCCCCAAAAAAGCCCGGCCACCAAGGCTGCCCCCACCAGGGTAATATTAAAAGATGCCGTGTGAACCAGAGTGTAAAGAAAAAGACTCAAGCTAAATCCCCAAAAAGAATTAATTTTTTGACTTAAAAGGCGCTGCAAAGTAGCGCGCCAAAAAATTTCCTCTCCAGGCCCAATAACTAATAGCATCGTTAGACCTATCCGCCAATTCGAGGCTTCTCCCTTATAAGCATAAATAGCTTTAATTTCTGGCACGGCAAAAGAAAATAAAGAGGAAACTACTTCCCTCCCCAACCAGAAAAGGGCATAAAGAAAAAAGGTGCTTATCACTCCCCACGCTATTTTTTGAACTGTCTGGGCGGTTAGATCCCTCCGAAGAGATGAAAAGGCTGTGGGCTCAAGAATAAAACTAAGGCCAATAAGTACCACCAAGTTGAAACTCATTCCCCACCAAAAATCTATTCTTCCTGATCTTTGCAACCAAAAAAGAACCGGAAACAGCCCACTGGCGCCAAGAATTAGAAGAAAAAGTGAGAAAGATGAATTTTTCTTAAGGCCTAATTCAAGCAGAGACATTAACTTCCTTCTATGTCAATTAAATGCACGTTCCCTGGCTGATAAAAAGAACTAACTTAAATGAAGAAGTCGAGCCAGATTGCCAGCAAACATAAGCTCCCAAAAAGAAGATTATACTGCGAGGTGGCGCCATCAAGAATGATAAAGTCAAGAGGGCGGCGAGGTTGATGGCGATGGAGAGCTCTTTGCCAAAGTTTTAAGGCAACGGGTAGAGCTAGGAAGCAAACGAAAAAGGTCAAGGGCATGGCTAGGTAACTTTTGCCCCCCGGGAGCAAACGAGGAATGAGGATAAAAGCGATGATGTAGGTAAGAGAGCCAAAAAGTAAGAACCCATAATAAACAAGAGAGCCTTGGTCGCCGATAAGTGAGGCTATTGTTTTAATCCGATAAGAAGTGTCTGTCGCCACATCGCGCCAATTATTGGCATGGAGAATCCCGACTACCAGCATGGCTAGAGGGACTGCCCAAAGGAGGGGAAGCCAGGAAAAAGATTTAGCTTGGACAATCCAGGCACCTAAGGCACCTAAAATGCCAAAATTTAAGAAAACCGCCAAGTCACCCAAGGCATGGTACTTGAGGAGAGTATATAATAAACCAATTACCACTCCAAGGATCCCCACATAAAGAAGAAGGAGGGAAGTTAACTTTACCAGCAGAAGACCAAGAAGACCTCCGCTGGCGAAAAGAAGGGCACTGGCCCTCAAAGCTTGTTGGGGAGTAATCCATCCCCGGACAATAGCTCCGCTTACTGGAGTAACCTCGCGATCTAATCCCTGTTTAAAGTCAAAAACATCGCTCAGAAGATTAGCTGCCGAATGGAGAATAACCATCGCCACTAAAGACAGAAGAAAATTGACCAGATTTAGCTGAGCCTGGCCATAAATTATGGCCAGCGAAGTTCCAAAGAGAACCGGCATAGTGGAAGCATGAAATGACCAAGGCCGCACCGCCACTAGCCATTTTTGGACCCCGGAGGGACG
>DQWD01000293.1 GCA_011042725.1 Candidatus Aminicenantota bacterium
TCTGGGGACGGTCTGTACCGCCTTTTCGCACACCTTATTCATTAAAGGAATGCACTTTATCCAAGCTCAAAGAGCGGCCATCATCAGCTCTCTAGAGCCAGTCTACGGAATCGTTCTTGCTTTCATCTTCCTTGGAGAAGGACTATCTTGGCGAATTATCGTGGGCGGAACAATAATTTTGACGGCCACCATCTCTGTTTCCTTTTGGAAAGAAAAATTGCCACTGAGTACGCCCTCGTCTCATCCACCACTAACGAAAATATAAGGTCGGTTAGAACAAAACTACGGATTTATTCAATTCTTTTTTTCTTTTCTTTCTTTTTTACCTTTTTTGTTTTTTGACGGACAACTTTTTTTTTCTCTTCTTCATCACTTTTATTTATTTTTTTCTTTTCCTGTACATGCTCTTGAGTCACTACCCTAATTTTTTGCCGGTAAGATTCTTCAACTTGCTTTTGCTCTTGGGGGGTGCGGGCTTGCGCTTTTTTCTCCTTAAGCTCTTTGCTTAAAGCCCTTAATTCAATTTGGTGAGATTGCTCGAGAAGTTTTTTCTCTTCCTGATGAACTTTTTCCAATTCCTGAGGATTTGAAACTGACTTTTGCTCTCCGGAAACAATGATTTCTTCCTGTTCTATTTTATTCTTTATTTTTTCCTTCTCCACCACCCTTTTGGGTTTTGAAGTGGATGACAATTTTACTTTTGGTCTGAAAATTTCAACGTTATTAATTCTGACGCGAGTCGTTCCTGGTGAATTTCTTTCTGTCAATTCGTATTTTCTGACCTTTTTTTGGATGTCTTGTTCAACGATATATTTATCTAATCCCCGGTTATGAACTACCTGATTGCGAACCTCAAGACGAGCCCGTAAGCTTGTTTTTCGAACCAAAGTCAAGTTTCTTTCCACCGGAAGAATATATCGATGAAGACGTGAATTAAGGAAATAATTATTGTCAACAAAAATCCAATACTCCGCCGGTAATGAAGAAGGCAAACTCGTTAAACCAATTCTCAAATCAAAGCGAACTGAGGGAGGAAGAGGTGCCCAACCAATGTAATAGCGACTATATCTCCAAACTACCCATGCCGGCGCCCAGATATCCCCGGGGACCCAAAACCAACCAATATCTGGTGACCATCCCCACCGACCATAATGAAAGGTTGCCCAGCCCCAGTCAAAGCGAGAAATCCAAGTCCAACCAAAATCAGTCCAAACCCAATACCCATAGGAGTAAGGTCGCCAGCGAACCAAGTTAACCTCCGGAATCCAAACGTAACCATAGGGGGGTTGATAGAGCCAATATCCATATTCAGCCAGATAATCGTAAAAGTAATCTAAAGAATACTCTGAATATGTCTCGGAAGTAGGGGGAGGATAATTGTCGGGAGGAGGAAGGTAAATAACACAGCTAGAAACAAAAACGATGATTATTAAAATCATTGGCCAAATTTTTTTCATTTTTTCCTCCCTTTTTTTATTTAACCTTAAATTTCTTTTTTAGGCAACTCCCAGATAAGGAAAAATGGTAACTGGCACTTCATTTTGGCCCGAATCACTTCCAAGACAACCGGCTAATATCGTGCCGGTCACCATTTTTCTCAGCACCAGAGAGAAAATGAAAATAAGTTGCCGCTCTTTATTTATTTCTGCTCAGCCAATATTTATAATTCAAGCTAAAGGCTATTACCTAGGCTTTGCGAAAACTGGGCGAAAACTGGGCCGTGAAAACTGGGGACGAAAACTGGTGAAGAAAACTGGGGACACAAAACATATTTACCCTATTTTTTTGCTTTATTTTCCCGGAAAACCGGTGACACGAGTGAAAACTTACCTATTGAAAAAAACTGGTGACAGCTTACTCTTTTATCCTATTTTTTCAAACTAACTAAA
>DQWD01000356.1 GCA_011042725.1 Candidatus Aminicenantota bacterium
AGTTTCTTTTGGTCGAGGGTTACGTTCAGAGACAAGAGTTCTTGATTTATTTAAAGATTCTAACGGAAAGATCTGGGTGGCTGCTTCCGATCTTGGATTAGGGGTGATTGATCAAACCGGAAAATTAAAGTGGCTAAGTCCTAATAAAGGATTGAAAGGCCGGGTTTTCTCAGTTGTTGAGGATGGCCAGAAGAAACTTTGGGTGGCCACTTCTCAAGGTCTTTTTACTTATCAGAGCGGTTTTTTCCGTGAAGTTGCCTCCACGCAATTCAAGAATTTATATTTACGGAAACTTTTTCTTCGCCCTTCAGGCGAGCCAGTGCTGGTGACTAGTTCAAGCGGATATTTTCGCTTGGAAGGAGAAAGATGGCTTCACTATGAATGTTTAGATAATGAATTAGCCAATAATATCTTTGCTTATGTAGAGAATGAAGAAGGACGAGTCTGGGTGGGGACGCTAGGTGGTTTATTCCAGGTTCAAGAGGGAAAATTTTATCCCGTAAATTTTAATGGTCAGAAGATAAGTCATCCCGTTTATCTTATCATGCCCGATAGAGAAGGAGGTTATTGGATAGGAACCAACAAGGGAATTTATCATTGGGATAAACAGCATTTGCGTCACTTTGATCAAAGCTTAGGGTTGGCCGGTGATGAAATAAACCGGTCAGCTGGATTTATTGATAGTCAAGGGAACCTGTGGATTGGAACTAATAATGGGGTTTCTTGCTATCAACCAGAAGAAGATATCAGTGAAGAGGAACTTCCTCTTCCCCTGGTGGAGTTAAGGGAAGTCAAGGTAGGAACGAAATCTCACCCCCCCTTTCAGCCTCTTTCTCTTAAGTTTAATGAGAATGACCTTATTTTTGGCTTTCGAATTATTTCCTTTGTGGATGAAAAAAAAATAAAGTACCGGACAAGATTGCTGGGCTTTGAATCAGAATGGAGTGAGTTTCGCCCCCTTAGAGAACTTGAAGAGGGATACACCAATCTTCCTCCCGGAAAATACCAATTTCAAATCCAAGCACAAAACGTCTGGGGACGATGGAGTGAAGTAATTTCTTCTGCTCCGATTGTGATTCACCGCGCCTTTTGGACCACCTGGTGGTTCATTGTTCTTCTGGCCCTTTTGGGGATGGGCGTTTATTTTGTAATTTTCCAGGCTGTGACCAGCCGCAGATATGCTCAAAAGCTTAAAGTGCTAGTTGAAGCCCGAACTAAGGAATTAGCCCGCTCACTCCAGGAAAAAGAAGCCCTGTTGCAGGAAATCCATCACCGAGTCAAAAATAACTTGCAGGTGATCTCCAGCCTTCTCTATCTCCAAGCCAAGAAAATTAAAGATGAGCAAGATCGGGCCATTTTCGAAGAAAGTCGGCACCGCATTCAAGCCATGGCTTTAACTCACGAAATTCTCTACAGTTCCGATAGACTCGACCAGGTTTCGGCTGCTAATTATTTACAACGGATTATCGATGCTTTGTTTCGTTCTTATTTGGGAAAGTCAACGCGGATAAAAGGTGAAGTTAAGATTGACAAAAATTTATATATATCTCTGGATGAGGCTCTGCCTTGTGGGCTGATTGTCAATGAATTAGTCTCGAACGCCTTAAAACATGCTTTTCCTGGGCAGCGGGAAGGAAAAATTAAGGTTTGGTGTACCGGCGAGACGGCCCCAGATTCTCAAGGAGAAAAACAGGGCGTCCTGGTGGTTGAAGATGATGGAGTTGGAGTGCCTCCTGATTTCGAATTAAATAATAATTTAGGCCTGGGACTGAAAATGGTCTATAATTTAGTTCGCCAGCTAGAAGGTGAGATAGAGATAAAGCGAGAGAGGGGAACGGCTTTTATCATTCGTTTTCCTCTTGGGAGAAAGAAATCTTAATAAT
>DQWD01000270.1 GCA_011042725.1 Candidatus Aminicenantota bacterium
CGGCCATTTCCTCTACCTGGGCTAAAGCTTCGGGTTTTTCTTTCAAGGCCTTTTTAGCTGCTGTCTTAAACGAACCTTTCTTCAATCCCAAATCAGCCCAGAGGTCAGGATTAGTCACCAACTCCTCTTTTTGAGCCCAAAGCTGGGCGGCATCTTTAATCTTATCTTGGTCAAACTTAACCACCTTCTGAAAAGCAGGATTAATCTCACCCTCCGCAGCGCCAGTTAAAATGGTCTCCAGGACAAATCGATTAACTTCTTCTAGCTCGCTTTTTCTTTTTTCTAACTCAGTCCTAAACCGGGCAAACTCATCAATAATTTCCAGCATGTCTTTATCGCGACGGTAAACCTTCCGGGCTACCTGAGTAAAGGCGTCTAAATCAACTTCAAGCCGCGCGGCAAATTCTTTATCTTGGATGAGCTTATTTAGTTGTTCAACAAGTTTAGAGGATGAATCCGCCTTTAAAGGCTCAAATTTAACCAGCTTACTCAAGCGAGAATCAATTTTAAAGGACTTAAATTGATTAAAATAAGCTCCATCCCGGAAAAGATTCCGCGTCCGGAAAAGATACCGGTTTTCTCGGTCATCAAAACCCAAGTTAACTTCTTCATCCAACCGAGCATAAACAATCTTAGGATTCCGGGGATAAATGGCTAATCCATTCCATCCCATTTTCGCATCCAGGGGTAATCCGTTGGTCAACTTCTTCCAAGTCTTCCCCCCATCGGTTGATTTATACAAATGATTTCCAGGCTGCCGATCGATGAACGTCCAGGTCCGACGATAAGTTTTATAGGCAGCGGCAATGATAACCTCAGGATTAGTGGGGTCGATAACAAAATCACCTACTCCCCGGTCTTTTAAATCCAGCACCCGGGTCCATGTTTTACCCCCATCGGTCGTCTTGTACAACCCTCGCTCGCAATCCATTTCGTTATCATATAGTTTTCCTTCGGCCGCCACATAAACTATATCTGGGTTGGTCGGATGGATGGCTATTTTAGGAATAAAGTAACTTTTCTCCAGGCCAATATGCTGCCAGGTTTTCCCCCCATCAACCGACTTCCACATCCCATTACCATGAGCACTTGAGCGCGCATGCAAAGGTTCTCCTGTTCCCAGATAAATAATTTGAGGGTTGGAGGGAGCCACTTCCACATCTCCCATACTCATATTCCCATAATTATCGAAAATAGCTTCAAAATGAATTCCATGATCTTCGGTCTTCCAGAGTCCACCAGAAGCGGTCGCCACATAATAAACTTTATGTTGTCCGGCGGGCACAGCAAATTCGGTAATCCGTCCCGAAAAATTCCAGGGACCAATATGGCGCCAAGTGAAAACATCAAGGTCCTTGGTTGTCAGCTGAATATCTGCTCTAAGCAAAGAGGCCAACGAAAAAACTATCAACAAAACCAAAACCCAACGAAGCTTAAGAACTCCTTTCATTAAAAACTCCTTTCTTATTTATTTTATTTCTTATTTATTTATTTTTTTATTCTTATTGGGAATTCCTGTTTTTCGGCTTCCGAAAAATGGCTAAAAAGCCATCACGACTCATATTTAAAGCTCTCAACTAAGATCGTTTCATGATGAAATTATGGCCCCGCCGGGGATTGGCAAACCGTCATCAGGAGGTTGGTGGGAAGTGAAAAAATAAGCTTTAACCTGGGAAGAAAAAATAGCCCAAGAAAAGTCAGATAAATTGATAACTTCATCAAACGAAGGAAAAATTCAAAGTCCATAAAACCTCTTAAGAATTAAAGAGAAAAGATTATCACAGGATTTAGAAAGAGGTCAATCGTTTTTAGGGAGGCGAGGTAGAGCATTTTTCATTTAATCTCCCAAACATGTCGAAAAAAACTGGAAAAAGA
>DQWD01000306.1 GCA_011042725.1 Candidatus Aminicenantota bacterium
ACTCTAAACCTGATAAAACAAGTCTCCACTAAAGGAGTTATTCTCAACTCTCGGGATAAAAAGGCTCTTCGAGCTGGATTAGAACTTCTTCAAGATGAGTCTCCCGCCATTTTGCTCCCTCAGGAAGTCGAAGATGAAGACATAAAATTAGCCCAAGATTATGAAGCCAGTTTAATTCTAACTAGCCATTCGCTAGAAAACCTGGGCCAACAAGCCGAAAAAGCCCTGCAGGCTGGCGTAAAAAATATTATTCTCAATCCTGACTCAGATAATATTGGCCAACTTCTGCAATATTACACCATTACCAGACGAAGTGCCCTAAAACAGAATTTTAAGCCCTTCGGCTTTCCCCTTTTCACTTTATTGCCAACCGACAACCAATTTGATTTATCAGCCAAGGCCGCCGTTGTTATCTGTAAATATTCTTCTATCGTTATCTTCCCCAAGTTCGACCCCGCTCTTTTTTACCCATTTTTTACGCTGCGTCAAAATATCTACACTGATCCTCAAAAACCCATCCAAGTAGATCCTCGAGTGTACCCGATTGGGGAACCAACGCCAGAATCGCCTGTATTTGTCACCACTAATTTTTCCCTAACCTATTTTATCGTGGCTGGTGAAATTGAAAATACAGGGGTTTCAGCTCATCTCCTGGTTTGCGATACCGAAGGGCAATCAGTGCTTACTGCCTGGGCGGCGGGAAAATTCAATGGAGAAACAATTGCCAAGTTTATTAAAGACAATAAGTTGGAAGAAAAAATAAAAACAAGAAAAATTATCATCCCTGGTTATGTAGCTCAAATTAGCGGCGATTTAGAGGAAAACCTTCCTGGCTGGGAAGTAATAGTTGGCTGTCAAGAGGCCTCTGACATTCCTTCTTTCGTCAAAAATGTCAACTTAACTTAACCGGGTTAAGGAGGTTAATTATAAGAAGATTCAGAAACCTAAACAAGGCAATGATTTTACAGGTTATCGGCCGCTTCTTCGCTTGTGTCTAGAGAACTCGGGCAAACAAATAGAACGGCTAAGGGATAGCTCTTTATCCCAAAATAAAGGACAAGAATAACTATAAAATGGACCAACTAAAACCTAAACAATCCCTCAAAAAATTTAACCTTACTTTTTTGCCTTTTGATGTCACAGTCAAAGTAACCGAAGGGACAACTATTCTCGAAGCAATTCGTAAAATTAACCTGCCCCTTAAAGCCAGCTGTGGAGGTCGAGGAACTTGTGGAGATTGTTTGGTCAAAGTCTTATCCGGAAATTATCAGGTCAATCCTTCGGCTGCTCTTCCCGCAAATCTTATTAACCGCAATTATACTCTTGCTTGCCAAACCAAAGTCAAAGACAATCTTTGTGTTCAATTACCCCAATTTGAAGAACTAAAGATAAAAACAGTCCATGACTATAATTTTTTTGATAATAATAAAGAAAATCTATCTGGCCATTTTGAACTCAGCCCTCCTGTTAAAAAGATTAAGCTTAACTTACCAAAACCTTCTTTAAAAGATAACTACAGCGATTTAAAACGCCTCCAAAGAGAGCTACAAAAAGCGATCGGAAGGCAAAAGATATTCTGTGAATATTCAGTTTTAAAAAAGTTAGCCTCAACCATTCGGCAAAGCCAAGGCAAAATATCAGTAGTTTTGTCCACCTTAGAATCCCTTCCGACAATTATTGACATTGAAACGACTAACGAAAGATTTGGACTTTATGGTCTGGCAATAGATATCGGAACCACCACAGTGGTTCTTCATCTGGTTGACCTTGAAAACGGAGAAATAGTCGATACTACCTTTACCTATAATCCACAACTCAAATGTGGAGAAGATATTATTTCTAGGATAAATTATTCTCTGAAACCAGGC
>DQWD01000157.1 GCA_011042725.1 Candidatus Aminicenantota bacterium
ATAATTTAGCTTAGTGGATCTTCCCCTCGGCGTTTAAGGATTTTCAATCCCAAGACATAGAAAATTCCTCCCCATAAAAAACCTATTAGCGGATCAACCGCGTGGTGATATCCCAAATAAACAGTGGAGAAAGCGATGGCTATTACCAATGGAGCAAGCCAATACCCGAGAGGACGATAATATCGCCAGACAATTATCGTTAAGGCTGTGGCCCCACTGATATGTGATGAGGGAAAGGCTCCTCCCACAACCCCAGCATTGGCCTGGATAGTTCGATTAATCCAAGCAAATAAATAGCCTGTGTAATTTGTTGTGGAGAGTGACTGCAGGGATTTAGCCATATGAGGCCCTAACGTTGGGAAGAAATAAAAAACAATAAAATTAGAAAAATAAGCTAAAGTAACCACGGAGAAAACGGCAAAAGTTTCGTCTCTTTTCTTCTTTAAAAACAAAATAAGGGTTACTATGGGTAAAAATAGATAATAACAGGTATAAAGAAAGCACATTAACTCATCGAGCGCAGGGTGATAAAACTTCTGCATCCAGATAGTCGGATGAACACCAAAGAGAAAATAATCCAGCTTAACGACCAGTTCAGTCGCCCAGAAATGAGAAAAAATAAGATGGAGAAGTTCGTTCATTTCGTTCCAAGTCAGAAGGAGTACGGCCACTGGATAAAAAACTCGTGCCCCAACAAGAATCTTTAAGGAAGAATTGCTTTCACCAAAATAAATAAGAGCCAAGATAGCTCCACATAAAAAAATATGGAGCAGGAAATAGCGGAGCCAGTAAGTCGGCGGCCGCTGGATGAAAAGAAGAGCACCAGCTAGCAAAGCAAGATAGGTTAAGCAATTAATATCCGTTAACCGGAGGTGAGCCCGAATGAATTCGAGGCGCGCACGAATAGCTGCTGGTAAAGAAAGACAATTTTTCCTGGGTCGTATCCGCCAGTGAACTTTTTCGACATCAATTGTTGAACTTTGCTCTTGGGATAGGCAATTTAATTTCCTCATCTGAGGAAATTTTTCTTCCTTATCTCTATTGTTCAATTGTTTTTGCTCTTTAGTCATCTTATTTTCTTCATTTTTCTAATCTCTATTTCCCCTTATTCCACTTTTCCCTTCAGGAGTGAAGTTCCATCTCTTTCTTTTTTTCTTCAATAAAAGGCTCTATTCTATCATAAATAGCCATGGGTCAAATACCAATTACGTCACACCTGGCCGATTAGTAATGATGAAAAGATCAAGACAAAGGCTAATTCCAAAGTGAAGAAACCACGGCCAAAGAAGAGACCTGGTTCGGCGGACTAAGAGGCCAAAAAGAATACCCCCCAGAATAGCGGCCATGTTGAAGAGGTAACCAGAGTCCTTGGATAAAATCACAGACAAAAGCATAATTGCCGATGGCCTAACCATCACCCAAGATGAACCGCTACTTCCCACGCAGATAAAGCTTGATCATTTTGGTGACTGAATTGCCTTCAGTCAGAAGGCCAGGACCGAAAACCCGGGTGGGATTGACAACGATCACTGACAGTCCCTGGTTGACATAAGCGGCGACGACATGTTCCATTTGATACCTGGAACGCTCATAAGCGGTCAAAAAGGGATGAAAATTGGAGGAATCTTCGGTGAGGGATTGACCAGGGAGGGAGGGGCCAAAAGTGACACAAGATGACGTAACCACTACTTTTTCGACACCCATTTCTAGAGCAGCTTGGAGAACATGGCGAGTTCCTCTGACATTTACTGGATTAAAGATCCGGGATTTGGAGCCCAATTTTTGGCGTAGCCAGCGAGATGAAAAACATAATCACACCCGGGAAAATCCTGGCGAAG
>DQWD01000308.1 GCA_011042725.1 Candidatus Aminicenantota bacterium
AAAACCAGAATTTCGAAACTAGAAAATTTGGCTGGTTAAGTGAACAACAGCCCATGATCCAAATTGTAGAAAAACTGGATTATTTTCAAAAAAAGGAAAAAAATTAAACTCAAGATGTTAACGGTTGATTTAGGTGAAGGAAATCTTTTGGTAGCCAATGGTCAAGGAAAAGTTTTAAGAAAGGATTAGGGTCAAAAATGGAAAAATGGAAAGAAACCTTCTATTTTTGCTTTAAAATTGCGACCATCAGTTGGTTAGTTGTTTTGCTTTCGTGTGTTTCCTTACCAAAGAAACAACTAACGCCGGAAGCTGCTGCCTGGGAGAAGGTAATTCAACAGGTTTCTCCCGAAAAATTGATGGCTTATGTTCGAACCCTTTCTTCCGAAAAGTATGCGGGTCGCTTAACGGGAACGCCTGAATATCGAGTAGCAGCCCAGTGGTTGGCGGCGAAATTTAAAGAATTGGGATTGCAACCAGTGCTTCGAAATGGGAATTACCTGAGTACTTTTCCTAATCCTTACACGGTCATTTTTGTCGGGGGGGAGCTGGCTTATGTTTATGGTTCTTACTCTCGACGCCACAAAAGAAAATTTGTTTATGAAAAAGATTATTACCCAGGTTCACAATCGGCTGATGGGACGACTGAAGCCGAGGTGGTGTATGTAGGATATGGGATAACGGCTCCGGAATTGAATTATGATGATTATCAAGGGATTAATGTTCGCGGGAAAATAGTTTTTGTTGAGCCGGGTACGCCAGTTTCTTATGAAGAAGACCTCCCAAGTTGGTCCGATTGGCAGCCTTATGCTTCCTTACGTTACAAAATCAAGATGGCGGTGGCTCATGGAGCAAAAGGAATGTTATTTAATAAGCTAGAAATTATCCCTGCTGTCGATTACATTCCCGGTTTTCGAGTGGCTCAAGTAGGAGAGGAGGTGACCAAAGTCCTTTTTGCCCAAACAGGCAAAAACCACGCGGCTGTTATTCAAGCTATCAAGCAATCAAGAACTCCTCAATCTTTTCGGACGAGGAAAAGGTTTCGAATTCAAAATTTTAGTGAGCACTATCCGCGCGGTAAAGGGTATAATGTTTTGGGCCTGCTTCCAGGCACCGATCCCCTTCTTGGGGAAGAATATATTGTTGTGGGTGCTCACCTGGATGGGGTGGGATTTTGTTATGAAGTAGTGCCGGGAGCTAATGATAATGCTTCGGGAGTAGCGGTTCTTTTAGCGCTGGCGGAAACTTTAGTGAAAAGCCAGTCAGAATTAAAGCGGTCGATCGTTTTTATTGGTTGGGGAGGAACAGAACAAGGAAATCGTGGGGTTCAAGCTTTTTTTGAGCAATCCCTTTTTCCTCGTGACAAAATTGTTCTTTATCTTAATTTAGACGAAGTGGGGGCTGGCCAGATTTTGGAAGTCGATGGGGGGATGGATTATCCCCAGCTCTGGAAAATGTTTAAGCGTTATGACTCTTTATGGCCAAATAAAGAAGTAAAGCTG
The DNA here is from genome assembly GCA_011042725.1 of Candidatus Aminicenantota bacterium. GTDB lineage: Bacteria > Acidobacteriota > Aminicenantia > Aminicenantales > Aminicenantaceae > JdFR-80. Next base: position 1,500 of record DQWD01000308.1, read on the forward strand.
GGAACTTTAGTCGATCGAGGTTGGCCGCAACGGGATGCCCTCTTTTTTAAGCAAAAAAGAATTCCAACTTTGGATTTTCGAGTTATTGGCTCGCCATCTTTTATTCATACTCCTAAGGATAAGCCAGAGACCTTGACTCCCGAGACGATGGTGGACCTAGCCCGCTGGATAGCCTCTGCCCTTCGAGATGCAGCGAATAAGGAAACGTTGATTGAGTGATTAGCTGAGAAAGGCTCGGGCGATTATAGTTAAAGTTTCTTTCCGGTTGACAAGAATCCGTGATTTTAATAAATTTCTTAAAGTATGTTGCTCCTTAGTTTTTTATGTAAATTAAAT
>DQWD01000334.1 GCA_011042725.1 Candidatus Aminicenantota bacterium
AGTGCCATCTGGAAGGCCATTCCACTCCAATGGCGGTGATACATTCTCCCCATCACAAGTATATTTCTCCGGAATCCACCCGCCTTCCTCAAAGACCGGGCTTTTAAGCTCCAAGCTCATAGTCTTTCCCTCCTTCTTGACTAATTAATTCTAAAGACTTGAAAACATTTTCTGCCGATTATTTCTTATCCCCTCTTGTTGATGCTGGCTTCAGCAATAACCGTTATTCATCAATATTATAGCTAAAAATTCACTCGTGTCCCAAAGATATTTCTGCATTTGGGGTAATTTATTGAATTCAATTAAATTACCTGAATAATTCAAAAAAAAGCTTCTTCCCTTCATAACGTATTGATATATAACACGTTAGAACAAAAAGAAAGAGAAATCAGCCATGAAAGATTGGACTAATCACAGGCTAAGATTTTTGGCTGTTCTTGAATCAATTTTTCTTGGTTTTTACAATTTATGAATAGATCAGGATTACAATGAAATATATCATAATCGATTTGAAACAAAATTCCATTTTTTTATCGTGTAACTTCAACAATATCAACATAAATTTTTCCGTTTAATAAACGTTGGGACAGGAATGCTAAAAATTATTTGATGATTCCACTTTAATTTATAACAAAGTCAAAATAGGTGACAGTTCACCCGTTTACCCTATTTCTCTAACAAAGTCACATCTCACCCTTTTACCTTATTTCTCCAAAAAAGTCACAATTCACCCATTTACCCTATTTTTCATATTATTCGCCTGCTCTAAAAAAATAGGTGACAGTTTACATATTTACCCTATTTTCCATAGTTAAAAATTGGGAGTCATAAAAATTCGGGATCTGGTCTTCACATTTCACATTTGTCATGAAATTGGCGAAAAAAAACTGAAGGAAGAAATTTTTTGTTTGTTTGAAACTTGATTTTCCTCCCCAATCTTCCCAACTTTCCTGCGCAACTTTCTTGGCCCCTACCCAATATTCCTGCCAACCCATCGGCAGTGGTTGACTTAAGCTTGATATATTTGGTAATCATAAAGCTTTGATTGAGTTAAATAGCAAGCAAGGAGCAAGAAAATGGAATATCGATTTTTAGGTAAAACAGGAATCAAGGTTTCCAAACTTTGTTTAGGAACGATGACCTTTGGTGGTGATGCCGATGAAAAAGAATCTGAGGCGATGTTCAACTACTGTCGGGAGCAGGGAATCAATTTTTTTGATACCGCTGATGTTTATACCCAAGGCCGCTCAGAAGAGATTCTCGGACGGCTCATTAAAGATTGCCGAGAGGAAGTAATCGTCGCCACTAAAGTTTATTTTCCCACTTCCGAAGATGTTAATGCCCGTGGATCCTCACGACGCCATATTTTTCTTTCGGTTGAGGGAAGCCTGCGCAGATTAAAAACCGACTTTATTGATCTTTTATACCTCCATCGCTTTGATGATTTTACGGCTCTCGAGGAAACATTAAGAGCCTTAGATGATCTCGTGCGCCAAGGAAAAGTGATGTATATCGGGGCTAGCAATTTTGCCGCTTGGCAGGTAGAAAAGTCGCTCGGCCTCCAGGGGCTTCATAACTGGGTTTCTTTTGTTTGTCTCCAACCCATGTATAACTTGGTCAAGCGCCAAGCTGAGGTCGAAATTCTACCAATGGCCCAAGCCGAAAACCTAGCCGTTTGTCCTTATAGCCCCTTAGGAGGAGGATTGTTAACCGGAAAATACACCACCTCCACTAAGCCCCAAAAAGGTCGCCTAGTGGAAAATAAAATGTATCGAACTCGCTATGGTGCAAAATGGATGTACGAAGTGGCTGAAAAATTCGTGGCTTTAGCTC
>DQWD01000040.1 GCA_011042725.1 Candidatus Aminicenantota bacterium
CCATCAGCCTGACAGCCAATTACTTTTAAATTCTCACAGATATGATAATTCCCATGCCGGCAAGGATAACATTGGCCACAGGTTAATTGAGGTCGAACGGTTACTCGGTCACCGATTTTAAAGTTTTGAACTTCTTGACCAATCTCAACTACTTCGCCACTGAATTCATGTCCCTGGACAATCGGAAAAGAAATGTAAGGATGTTGGCCATAATAAGCATGAATGTCAGAACCACAGATACCAATTCTCTTGATTTTGATCAAAACCTGATTTGGACCGCAAGTCGGCCGAGGAACTTCCCGAAAGATAATTTTTTGTTTACTTACCAAAACCGCCTGTTTCATCAGCTTTCCTCCTTATTTTCCATAATTATCCATAATTGGGGACCATAATTGGGGCCACAATACTACCTATTTTTTGGTTATAAATTGGAAAAATCCCAGCTCTGCTCTCAAGAAAAAGAGAATATTCAGGAGCTTTCTTATTTTGAAAATTGCCCCACCAAGTGTTAACAAATCGAAAAAAACGGCCATATTTTCCCTTTTTCCCAAAATAAAATACCTTAGGCAGCCAGAAAAAACTAAATGTCCCCATTTGTTTATCCTTAATGAACAATTACCAGGTCAATCCTTTCCAGGTGAATTTCTCCTTTTGATTTTCCCCGATTAAATATTAATCTACCCAGAATATGAACTAAGGAAAAACTAGAGAAGAATCTTCGAACTCTGGATAAAGGATGGAATTTAAATAGAACATGGTCCACAAAAATTACCCTGTTCCTTGTTGAATTAGGAAATATCTTCCCTAGCATTTAACTTTCGATAACTTTTTTCTTAATCACCTTATTCTTAATTATCTCGAGAAGCATACTCTTCCAGCCGAATTCTAACTGGTTCTTGAGAAAATAAAGAAACCCAGAGGATAAGATCTTCCCCCTCTAGAGTTCTAATTTTACCAGTTCGAAAATCATTATCTTTTCTCATTTTCCGGCCATTGAGAAGAAGAATTGGTTCTTTAACTCCCCAATTCTTAATAACCAGGCATAAATTATCTACTGGAGAATCATCGTTAGCCTTGATGATGGCCTCTAAAAACCTTGAAGAAGATAAGTTTTTATCCTTAATATTTTTAGCTTTTAATTTTTTAGGTTTTAAATTTTTAGGTTTAATAACATAAGCTCTTTGGGATAGATCATAGCCTCCATTGTCAAATTCTCCGGCCACTATTTCTAATTTAGGAGCGCAAGCCCAGGATCTTGCCAGGGGAATAAGGGTATCAAATGGCTCATCCGTCATCCCATAAAGGGAAGCCGCCCAATTTCTTCCTTCCGGTCCCTCGTGAATCACAGGATCGGTAATCGGGAAACCCAGAAAGCTGGTGGCTCGATCCGGCGTTTTTTGGGTTCGCCCATCAGACAGTACTTGGCCCACCGGCCAATGACTACATGAGCCAGGTCTGGAGAGAGCTCTGATATCCATGTCCTTGAGATAATGCATCTTCCCGCCCGGCTCAAAGATGATAAAAGGCTTAAACCGGGATTTGGTGTTGTGCATCTGGATAAGTAGATTTTCCGGGATAAATTTGGTGGTCTTCTTGGGTGGATTTTCAACGTAAGAAAAAACCTGTTTTTCACCCTTAAGATTGGCCACGGTTACATAATCTTTATTAATGACATCACCTTGGAGTTGTCCAGGCCTGGTTAAAGGAATTGATTCCTGAAATTGCCGGACGGGGCCCAGTGAGCCCTTTTGCCAAGTGTACTTTCGTACCCCGATTTGGTCAGGATAAATGTAATAATATTCGTCAACCCAACACCCC
>DQWD01000189.1 GCA_011042725.1 Candidatus Aminicenantota bacterium
TAAGAGCAAGTGAGAAAAAATATAGGTCACTTTTCAACTCCATGAATGAAGGGATTGCCCTTCTCTAGAATAAATTCGGTGGGGGATAAGCGATGTAGAGACGAGGCAAGACCTTTTTAAGATACCGAAAAGGAAAGATGGCGGAGAGGGTGGGATTCGAACCCACGGTACCGATTTTTGTCGGTACAGTCGCTTAGCAGGCGACCCTGTTCAGCCACTCCAGCACCTCTCCGGAAGTAGAAAATATTATACCTACCCTGACTATAAGAGTAAAGGGTTATAAATGGTTCTAGATAGATAAGAGCTGGGGGCAGTGGCCAGGGGGATACGAGGGGGATAATCATGGTGCCAGGATATAATCATGATATGATATAGATGCTTATAGCTAGATAAGAGCAAGGGGTTAGATGGCCCCAGAATATTTATGGTTTTCTCTTAGTTGGAAAGTCCTGGTGAAGCACTCGTTGGTAACTGCGTAAAGATTCAATTAAATCGTTAAATGAAAGCTCCGAACCATCTTGAGGCCCAGCAATGATCCGGAAGTTAAACAAAGGGCAGTTACCATCATACCATGGTACAAAGGATCGCCCGACAAGTTCTCGCTTCTTTTTTTCTCGGTCATTGAGGATAGGGGCCAATCCCTTGAGATGAACTCCTTTTTCGGGAGCTACCCCTAGCATGTAACGACCATGTTTAGTCCCGGAAATGAGCAAGCCAAAGCCTTGGTGGAGGGGAGAGTGGTTTCGATCTCGTCGGGCCCATTCCTTAAGGAGGATACTGGCTGGATCTTGGATGAGGAGAGCATCAATTCTTTTCAATTGCTCCATTCCAGGGGAGGGAAGATCAAGAAGAAAAGCTTGCGAGCGTCGCAAGTCCTGAAGGTAAGAGAAATAGTCGTTTTCAATGAGCTTAATCACTTTTTCATAAGCCCCGGTTCCTTGATAAAAGGAACGATTGTCAAACACATCGTAACCTTCCCTCAATTTTTCGTAGATAAAACGGATAAACTGAAGCCCAATCCGGATTCGCTCTTGGTTTAGTTCCTCTTCGGTGTTTACTTTTAACCGGGTAAAAAGAGCCCGGAGAATCGCGTATGGTGTTCCTGTCAGATCATAAGTACGGGGTAAAGCCCCGGAATCGACAAGTTTGGTGTAGTCAGCAAGAGCAATCATATCTTCAACGACTTCTTGAGAGAGAATGATTTGTTGGGCTAAGAAGAGAGAGACAATGGCGTCAAAATCGGGAAAACGGTGGGTAATAAATTTCAGAGGGGGGAGCTTTTCAGGGCTGAGATGATGGGGAGGGTAGATATGCTCAAGGACCAGCTCGGGTTTTTTTACTAGTAGGGAAGCCGTGCATTCCGGAGGAGCATCAGGATGGTGATGGTCAATGACGCCCGGCTTTGTTTCCCGTCCCACATCCAAAACTAGAGTATTGGGTTGGGGATGAAAATGAGTTCCATAAGGAACAAATTCATAAGTGATACTTAAGTTCCCCATCGGCCTCCTTAGTGAAAACTTCTAACTCCAAAAGTAAACTAAAATTTGTTAATGAGAAAGTTTGACGAGAAAACCTCGATTAACCTATTACATCCAAAATTTAAAAAATAAAATTATGAATCTTAAAAATAGCAGATAAGATAAAAAAATTTGTATATCATAAGCAACCGGAGATGTCAAAATGAGGAGATTTTGGTGTTCCGCAAAGATCAAAAAGTAGACATTTTGTGCAAATCAAAAGTAGACGTTGGGGAAGAGGCTAAATTAGATTATGTTTCTTCAACCGGAAGGTTAACGATCAAGATTGGATA
>DQWD01000164.1 GCA_011042725.1 Candidatus Aminicenantota bacterium
CCCTCCTTGGCTGAAATTACCGATAATCCAAGAACCCTCAATGACACTTCCCTTGTGCTGCGGCTTACTTATAGCCCAGTCTCGCTTCTTTTTCCAGCCGACATAACCAAGGAGAGCGAAGCAAAGCTGGTCATGGAAGAGGCAAGCCTGGCAGCTGATATTCTGCAGGCACCTCACCATGGAAGCCGCACCTCAAGTCATGAAGAATTTTTAACCGCTGTCAACCCAATCATAGCGGTAGCCTCAGCCGGCTCCAATTCTCCTTTTTTACCTCACCCCGAGGTCAAGAAAAGATACCACCAAAAAGGAATAATCTTTCTGGCTACTCCGCAAACAGGAGCGGTAGAAATCACTGTCTTTAAAGAATATCTTTCCCTGCGCACAGCTAAATCCAAAGAGACTTATCGACTTGTCTATGCTCCCTGGAGCTGGTAATCGTTTTTTCATTCGCAAGGGGAATTAATGGAACCTGAAGACCAGGCCCATCTTTTTTTCTAGCTAGAGCTCAGATTCCCTTTTTCGCCGGCGGATGGAAATTAAACTTGGGCCTAATTTGACCCCTCCCTAAAATTGGCTTAAAATATTTCTAGGAAGTAAGCAATGAAATTCTTAAAAAAGGCCGGCGGTCTGCTCTTAGCCTTTTTCTTTGTCTCTTCCCTAATTTACGGACAAAGCTTAGTCGAACTGGCCAAAAAAGAAAAGGAACGGCGGGCCAAACTAAAAAAGAAAAGTGCGGTGGTGGTCACCAATGCTGACTTAGCCTACTTAAAAAAAAGGCCATCCATTCAAGTGTCTAATCCCCCTCCTTATTTAGAAGAGAAGCCCCCAACTTCTCCTTCTTCTCCCCAAGTAAGAGTCACCAATCGAACTCCGCAGCCGCAATCATCGGGGCCAAAAACTTCTTCCGCAACCGGCAAACTTGACCAGCAAGATACTTCCCTAGCCGGGGGATCCTTAGAAGAGAAGTTAAAGAAAGCCCAAGAAATGGTGGGCCTTCTCACGCTTAAAATGAATGCTCTCTGGCAAGAATTTTATAGCCTTGATGATATGACTCCCCGCGATCTAATTCAGAAGCAAATCAGTGAAACCTATCTCCAGTTGCAAAAAGCCCAGGCCGAAGTGGAAAAACTAAAAAAGCAATTAGCTACGCGTCAAACTAATCGAAAAAAATAAGCCGCTCAAGAAAATCCAGCTTAAGCTATCTTTTATTACTTTTGGTTAACGGAAATAGACAAAAGAAATTTGCAGACCCAATTCTCTTTTGTCTTGGGAATTAGGGATTACTTGGGCGGGAATAAATGTCTTATCGGTCGCTATGGTCAGGACGAATTCATCTTTGTCTCCGAGCATCTCCTTCTTGATATTATAAGAACGCTCAAAATGACTTTCCTCGGGGATAAACTCATCCAAGACCTGGTCATTTATCTTAAAGATAACTTTTTGCTCAGGAAGGGCCTCTAAATTGACTCCTCCCCGGATAACCAGCAAAGCACCCCGATGAGGATTATCAATGATGCAGCGAGCCTCTTTAGTTGTCCATCGCCACTGTTTCAAATAAGATTGAGGGTCTTCTTCTAAATCATACCAGCCTTCTTCATATATTATTTCCGGAGTATCCAGAGGAGGAGGGGTTACTTTTAATTTTTGCGAATAAACTTCCTGCATCGACTCTCCAGTTCGATCATAAGGGGAATAAAAACCAATCTGGAGCTTCAACGTCTCTTCTCCCTTAAATTCAGGGTCAAACTCATCAATAAACGAAGGAATATAAATTCGGCGCGAATAAACATA
>DQWD01000143.1 GCA_011042725.1 Candidatus Aminicenantota bacterium
GATCATCGATTTATTAAAAGAAAAGGGAGCGGCTGACATTCCGGTTATTGCTGGGGGGATTATTCCCGATAAAGACATCCATTTTCTCAAGAAAATTGGGATCAAAGAAATTTTTCTCCCAGGTTCCTCAACCACTGACATCGTCCACTGGATTAAAGAGAATATAAATATTTGAGAATAAAACTGGGGTAAACTGGGGAGAAAAACTGGGGACAAGCGCCATGTTAGCCATTTGTCTTGACAATGCTCTCAGCCAAAATAAAGTCCCAGGTGTCGTTTTTCCTCAAAAGTTCAAGACAAAGCGAAATAATAACTCTGATAATAATCTGGACTATTACCCAAGTTGCCGTTTTTTCTCTAAAGTTCAAGACAAAGGCTATTACCCAGGCTACACGGACTTGGAGAAGCGGCCTTCGTTCTTAAATTCGCCCTTAAATTAATTTATATAAAACTTGACATATTTTTTTAATTTATGATAATCAAAGGAAAGATTAAAGATTTAAGAATGAAGAAAAAATATTTAAGCATTATCGTTGTGCCTCATTCCTCTAGCTCACATCGGACTTACTCATTTTCTAAACGAAAATTGAAATTCATCCTCGGATTGACCATCTTCTTTGTGCTTCTTCTCACCGCTTTTCTAATCGACTACTTCACCATGAATGTCACCCGCACAAAATATAAAGAACTTCTTTCCCGCTATGATGAACAGCACCAGACACTTATTGCTTACCAAAATAAAATTACTGACCTAGAGAAAACGATAAATAATTTTGAAGTTTACACCCAGAAATTGAACATTATGGCCGGGCTTAAATCAGAAGATATCCTCAATACTCCGCCAGGGGTAGGAAGCGGCACAGGAGAAGAAAGCGGGGGAACCAATAATTCGGACGTATCCAACCCTCAAGAGGGGCTGGTCGCCCTGGAGTCTCTTCAAATAAAGTCAGAAAGCCTCCAGAAAAATTTAAATATTCTAAGTAATCATTTTGAAGAACAATCTCTCCAATTAGCGGCCACGCCAACCATCTGGCCCACTAAGGGATGGGTAACTTCAACTTATGGGTGGCGCAACGATCCCTTTACCGGGAAAAGAGCTTTTCACCGCGGCCTAGATATCGCCACTCACTATGGAAATCCCGTTTTGGCTACAGCCGATGGCGTTGTTATCCAAACTAGTAATGATAAAATCGGCGGAAAAACAATTAAAATAAGTCATCGAAGCGGCTTCACCACGGTCTACTGCCACTTGAGTAAGTTTCTTGTTCGCCCCGGCCAACGGGTGAAAAGAGGTCAAACTATCGGGCTGGTAGGAAGTTCCGGAAAAGCCCTAGGCCCTCACCTCCACTACGAAGTCCGCCGAAACGGAAAATCACTCAATCCTTACTACTACATTCTGGAAGAACAATAATTCCTTCATTCCTTCCTTCTGGTAAGCACTTCCGAAACCATGATGAAAAAATGGTGATGGAAAATGGTGATTGGCGCCTTGTTTTGGCCTGGATCATTCTCGATAACTCGATAATAAATATGGTAAATATGTGAACTGTCACCAATTTTTATATGAGCCGGTACTAATTTTTTGGAAAAAAGGAAAAAATATGTGAGCTGGTACCAATTTTTATTTTGTGTGAGCTGTAACCAATTTATAAACTTCCCCCCCAAATTTTTATGAACCAAAAAGGCGATTAAAATGCGATTTTTAGGGCCAAAAAACTCATTATAGGGCTAATATTATAGGTTAAAATAGGGTTAAATAATTGATAATAAAGAA
>DQWD01000176.1 GCA_011042725.1 Candidatus Aminicenantota bacterium
AATCATTGGCCAATTATGGCCAAGAAAATTCGTGGTTTTATTCAAGCTAATCAGCTTTCTTTTCCAATCTGGATTGATCAAGGAAGGTTATTTAAGAATATGTCATCAAGAGGAACTTGTCTCATAATCATGGGGGAAAAAGTAGATTCTCTCTCTGTTTATTCCTTTCCCCTTTTTCCTCGGCAAGAAGATGAAATTAGGCAAAAAATAATGGGCCTGGGGAAAAAATAAAGAAAAAGAAAAGGACAAGATTGGCTTTTTTCCTTTTTAATTTAGAAAAAGAGAAGAGACACTTAGGTCATAGAGCCGGTTTTAGCTTTCCACTCTTGGGCTAATTTCTTAAAAATTGGGTCGGCGTGGCTTAGAAATTGCGAGTAGGCCTGGCAAAAATAACTTTTTTCGGGGTGGGGTAGAAAGCCTCTTTCTTTGGGGCATCCCCCGCGACAGTGTCTTAGCCAACGACAAGAACGGCATTCGGGAGGAAGATCGGCTTTTCTTTGCCCAAATTTTCTCTGGCGAGCCGAGTTTAACATGTCGACTATTTTACTGGTTGTGACATTACCCAGTTTCCATTCGTGATCGACGAAGAAATCGCAGGAGTAAACATTTCCATTATGTTCAATGACGACATAAACGCCACATTCTTTGAGAAGAGTACATTCAGGTGGCTCAAGGCCGACGTAAGTGAAGAATAATGACTCAAAATAGCGAATAGAAGTCGTGGGTTGCCCCTGCTTAAAGTCGGCAATCCACTTGTCAAAGAGGCGGATAAGAAACTGCCCATAGGCTTCAGGAGTAACCGAGAAAGAACGAGGACGTTTAGGAATTGAATTATCGGGTTCAATACAAGGAATGTATTGCTGGTAGGTTAGACCGAGTGAGTTTAGAAACTCATAAATTTCCTCGGGGAACTGAGAAGAATAGTCGTTGACCACCACCAAGGCATTAGTTTCTACTCCTTCATCCAGCAAGAGCTTGGCTCGATCGACTACTTTTGCTCCTGATTTTTGGCCACCTTTCAATCGCCGGTAGCGATCATGGATATGGGGAGGACCATCAAGGCTTAGTCCAACTAGAAAATTGTATTCTCTTAAAAATTTTGCCCATTGTTGATTCAAGAGGAGACCATTGGTTTGCAAGCCATTGCCCACAATCTGGTTTTGTCCGTATTTTTGTTGCCAGTGAACAGCCTGGTGGAAGAAATCTAGCCCCATTAAAGTTGGCTCTCCTCCTTGCCAGCCAAAAGAAATTTCTTTTTTCCCTTGCGTCATTACTTGCTTGACTGTTGTTTCTAAGATTTCAGGGGACATTCGATGAGGCTTCGATTTAGGAAGAGGAAATAGTTTGTGTTTTTCGAGGTAAAAACAATAGGTGCAGGCCATGTTACAATCAGGACCAGCTGGTTTAATCAAAACTGAGGTAAGGGGCCGACGGATTAGTTTTTTTCTTTTGGCCATTTATTTGTCCCTTTGCCTTAACGTAGTAACTCATTCCTGTCACTTGGGGACAAGAGCAATTATTTATTGTATTGCCTATTTAGTTAGTTTGAAAAGTAGGGAAAAAGAATAAGCTGTCACCAGTTTCAAAAATTAACTGTCCCCAGTTTTCTCAAAAATTAGGTAAATATGTAATGTGTCCCCAGTTTTCGTATTGCCAGTTTTCGCCCAGTTTTCGCGCCTGTTGATGGACTTTTTCATCATTAATTCCTTTTTGTAAAGCAAGTTATTTTTCTTTAACAAAGGCTATCTTAATTGTCAAACACCAAGAT
>DQWD01000062.1 GCA_011042725.1 Candidatus Aminicenantota bacterium
AAACCAACAATTTCAGATGAAAAAAGGGTCCAAATCGGTAGAATTAGTGCCGTGGTAGTCATGCTGATGGCCATGGCTTGGTCAACCCAAGGAGGTCGTTATTCGAGTATTTTCGAGGCGATTAACGCGATTGCTTCCCATTTAGCTCCTCCGATTACCACTGTCTTCCTCTGGGGAGTTTTCTGGCGCCGGGGGACTAAACAAGCTGCCCTCGTAACCCTCGTAATAGGATTTTGCGGGGGAATTCTAGCTTTTCTTTTCGATTTGCCAGTGATTGGCCATGAAAAAATTTTAACGCATAAATTAGGAATTCCTTTTATGATGCAAGCTTGGTGGATGTTTTGTATCTGTAGTCTAATCTTTGTGGTGGTCAGTCTGGCAACCCCCAAGCCCTCTTCAGAACAGGTTGAAGGATTAACCTGGAAGAATCCTCTTCAGGTGATTGCCGGCGGGCGGATAAAGTCTAAAGCCGATCCCCGGTTGTGGGCGGGACTATTACTTTTGACGATGGTAGTGCTTTATTACATTTTCCATTAGTCATCATGAGTAAAATTTATGAAGTAAACCAAAATATCCAAGTAAAGAGTAAATTAAGAAAATAAAAACAATCTTGGTCTATTATAGAACAAAGAAATAAATTTAATAAATAACCGGCAAGGGTAATGATATAAAGGAGTCCAAGAAAAAGAGAAAGAGAAGATAGTTGTCAAATTAATTAAGTGAAGAATAACCGAATGAAAAGTAAAGTTTTAGTGAAAACTCAAGATAATGAAGAGGAAAAAAGAAAAAAACAGCCTCATATTTTAGTGGGGATAGGAGAGATTCTCTGGGATATTCTTCCTCAAGGCCCTAGATTAGGGGGAGCTCCAGCTAATTTTGCTTATTATACGCAAGCCTTGGGGGAGAGAGGAATCATTGTTAGTAAAGTAGGAAGAGATTCTGAGGGAGAAAAGATCCTTGCCAAGATGCGTTTCCACGGGTTAGAAAGTAAGTATATTGCCATCGACGATAAACATCCCACCGGTATGGTGACGGTTAAACTTGATAATCGTGGTATTCCTCAGTTTGAGATACATGAAGATTGTGCTTGGGATTATTTGGAGATAACCCCCCAGCTTAGAGAATTAGCACAACAAGTAGATGCTGTTTGCTATGGTTCCCTGGCCCAACGTTCACCCGCTTCTCGCCAGTCGATCAGAGAATTTATAGCCCAAACGAGGTCTGATTGCCTCCGTATTTTTGATGTTAATCTCCGTGCGCCGTTTTATGCGTCTGAAGATATAGATTTTCTCTTGCGAAAGAGCCAAATTTTAAAACTCAATGAAGATGAACTCTGGATTTTGGCTGAACTTTTTCAGATTGAGAATAAACAAGAGAAGCTCATTATCAATTTTTTCTTCGCTACGTACCCGATTGAATTGATTGTTTTAACCCGCGGAGAAAGAGGCAGCACTCTTTATACAAGGGAGAAAATTTCTAATTCATCTGCTTTTCCAGTTAAGGTGAAAGATACTGTGGGCGCCGGCGATGCCTTTACAGCTGCTGTGGCGGTCGGTCTGCTCTATCACAAAGGGCTGGATAAAATAAATGAAACAGCTAATCAAATAGCTGCTTTTGTTTGTACCCAACCAGGAGCTTGGACCCCTCTCTCAGATGAATTGAAGTATAAAAAATGAGAAAAGGAGGAAGGAAATAGCCATGAAGAAATTTAATTATTTTCAACCCACCGAAATTAGATTTGGTGAGGGACGTTTAGAAGAATTAG
>DQWD01000349.1 GCA_011042725.1 Candidatus Aminicenantota bacterium
AAAGTTCTGGTACCAGGGTAAATTTTGTTCCTGGGAGAAGCCCACTGTCCACAGTATGGCTCATGCCCTTCATTATGGAACGTCAGTTTTTGAAGGGATAAGAGCCTATCCCACCTCCAAGGGTCCGAGTGTTTTTAGGCTCAGGGAACACGTGGACCGATTTTTTCATTCGGCCTCTGTCCTAGAAATGAAACTGCCTTATTCTAAGGAAGAAGTAATAACGGCTATTCTTGAGACAGTGAAGGAAAACAGGTTGAATTCCGCCTACATAAGACCAATGGCCTTTTATTCCTATGGTAGCCTAGCTTTAGATCCAAGAGAATGCCTGGTGGAAGTGGTGATTGCCGCCTGGGAATGGGAACTTTATTTGGGAGACAAGGTCGCCCAGCAAGGGGCCAAGGCCTTAATTTTGCCTTGGAAGAGATTTCACCACTCACAAATAGTTACTTCCGCCAAAGTAGGAGGCCTCTATGCTCAATCCCAGATGGGAGCTATCTATGCTCACAAGCGGGGTTTTGACGAGGGGATTTTCTTGAATTTAGAGGGAAACATAGCCGAAGGGGCAGGAGAAAATATTTTTATTATCAAGAATAAGGTAATCAAGACTAATGACGCAGGTGAATCCATTTTGGAAGGGATTACCCAAAAAAGCATTATCGAAATAGCTAAGAATTTGGGTTTCCCAGTGGAAATTGGGAAAATCACTAAGGAAGAATTATTTGCTGCTGATGAAGCATTTTTTACGGGAACAGCGACCGAAATAGCTCCCCTGACCAGGATAAGAGATGACTCATTTTCGAAAACGGGCAAGAGTGACTATGTTATCGGTGATGGTCAGACCGGAAAAATTACCTCCCAACTTTCCCAAGCTTATAAAGAGGCCGTCGGCGGAAAAACGAGCAATTACGAGCAATGGTTAACTTATATCCCTTGATTTAGGAAGCGGATTGGCTGGGGCAATTATTTAAAATATAATCACTTTGGCGGTGAGCTTTTACCCATCATTTGACTACCGAGCGGCGGAAATTAAGGAGAGAAAGAAGAAAAGACACCAATCCAATCGCGGCCATGATGACCAAATCTTTCCAAAAATAAGCCAGGTCGTTGCCCTTGAGGAAAATTTCCCGGATAATTTTTACCAAGTAACGAAGAGGGTTAATTTCAGCCAGCCACCGAAAGGCCAAGGGGATGTTTTCCACAGGAGTAAGAAGACCGGAGAGCATCAGGAAGAGAATCATCGTAAACCAAGCAAAAAAAAGTGCTTGTTGCTGGCTTTGGCTAACCAAAGAAATGAGAAACCCGATGGAAAGGATGGAAAAAAGGAAAAAGATAGCTGCCAGAAAAAGCAGACCCAGGTTGCCCCGCAAGTGAATCCCGAAGAGGACAAGAACGACGATGATCCCGAGAATCATTTCCACCAAACCAATGAGAGCCATGGGCAGAGTTTTTCCCAGGAAGATTTCTCCCGGCGTCAGGCGGGAAATAAGAAGAGTATCTAGTGTCTGCTGTTCTTTTTCTCGCACGAGGGCAATAGCGGTCAGAATCAAGGTTGTAAGGGTCAAGAGAAGGGCCACAATTCCTGGTCCCATGTAATGAATGCTGTTGAGGGAAGGGTTGTAGCGAATGAGTGTCCGGGGTTGGAGCGGAAGCTTGAAGCCTTCCTTATCTAGCATGGCTTCCATGTATCTTTTAATCACGCCGTAAAAGTAGCCGGTGGCGATCATGGCCGTATTGGCGTCAGCTCC
>DQWD01000288.1 GCA_011042725.1 Candidatus Aminicenantota bacterium
AATTCTCCTAAAATTTGTCAAGTGAACATCTTCAGAAAAAACATGATGGAAAAATAGTGACTGGCACCTTCCAATATTTTTCTGAATTTGGCTTATGGAAAGGTTTCGATATATAATAATACACCAATGTTGTTGGCCGGACAAGGTGAATTAAGAAAAAAACTTGTTAATTTTCAATCGGGGAGTTAGTGGGAGAAGGGAAATAAAATTGAGCAAAATAGAGAGTATTAACTAAATGAAAAACAAAGGGCCGAGATATATTTGAGAAGTAATTTGGAAAGGAAAAATAATGGATTCAAAACCAAAAGCCAATTTTAACTTAGTTGCTGAACCAACTGGATTAGGCAAGGAACGAAGGGGAGGCGCTGTAAATCTTCTTTTGGGAGCTATTATTCTTGAGGCCGGCAGAATGCTGAAAGAGGGACGCTCCTTTAATGAAGTTGAATTGGCCTCTCAAAAAGCCTTTGGTCAGTCGCAAGGACTTTTATCTTTTTGCCAGCAGTTAGGTTTTCCAAAAATAATGGAATTTTTGAATTATCTAGCCCAAGATGACTTTGATGATGAACTGCTGAAAGTTTATGATAATTTCTTCTCCTTAAAAGAGAATGTGTTCTCTCTCCCAGGAGAAAATATTGCCTCGTTAGTTGAGAAAAAAATTACGGGTGATTTAGATGAGAAGACTATGAATTTATTAGTCAGAAGATTTTTAGCAGTCGCCTTCATGGTGGCGGCCGAAGTGCTTGGAGCGGGACTTGTGGAAATGAGTAAACTGGAAGAAGCTTGCCAGCAGACATTGGGGTGGAAGAAAGGCCCTTTTTCTCTCATGAATCAAGTGGGTATTCAAGAGACAATGCGCATGGTCATTGAGCAGCTGGAAATTTGCCATCGCAAAGAAATTAATTTTCCGGTTCCTGATCTTCTTATCAATCAGGCCCAAGCCAATGCCCCTTGGGTAATTAAAGTAATGTGAAGCCCGCGGGGTGAAAACTTTCGAGGTGAAAATAATATTTTAAGCGGTGAGAAATGAGCAATATCCGGGAGAAGCTGGAAGAAATAGAGAGACAAACTCTTTCTCCCCGGGCTGCATTGAGTGCTGAAACCAGGGGTCGCCAACGTCCTGAGAAACGCCACCCTCTTCGCACTGAGTTTCAGCGAGATCGGGATCGCATTATTCATTGCAAGTCATTTCGTCGTTTAAAGCATAAGACCCAAGTATTTTTAGCTCCCTTTGGTGATCACTACCGCACCCGATTGACCCATACTTTGGAGGTTTCCCAAATTGCCCGGACTATTGCTCGAGCTCTTCGTCTCAACGAGGATTTAACCGAAGCGATTGCTCTGGGCCATGACTTGGGACATACTCCCTTTGGCCATGCCGGAGAAAAAGTTCTCAATCGTTTAGTTCCTGGCGGCTTCCATCATGCCCAGCAGAGCCTGAGAGTGGTGGATAGGCTGGAGTACGAAGGAAAAGGCTTGAATTTAACTTTTGAAGTTGGCGATGGGATTGTTAATCATTCGAAAGGCCGGGGAGAAATCTTGCCGGAGGGGAACAACAATTTGCCAATGACTTTGGAAGGGCAAATTGTTAGGGTTGCGGATGTGGTTGCTTATGTCAATCATGATTTAGATGATGCCCTGCGGGCCGGGGTCATTAAAGATAAAGATATACCGACAGACCTGGTGCAAACTCTCGGTAAATGGCCAGCAAAAAGGATTGATCGTATGGTAGAGGATGTGGTCCG
>DQWD01000007.1 GCA_011042725.1 Candidatus Aminicenantota bacterium
GCCTTCAAATCAAATTTATCAACTAAATAACGAATCGAGCGATAGTTAACTCCGAGAAGTTCAGCCGCCTCTTTCAATTTACCCCGGCTCATCTCCAATGCCTTCTGCACATAATCCCGGGTAATGGCCTCAATTGTCTCATTGAGCCTAAAGCCAGGTTTTATCTCTAAGTCAATTTCTCTTTTTTCCGGTTGAAGAAGTTCTTTGGGGAGACAACTTGTAGTTATCGTTTCTCTCTCTTCGATGGCCACCACCCGCTCAATAACGTTTTCCAGTTCCCGGATATTCCCCGGCCACGGGTAAGATTCAAAAATATTGTAAACTTCTGGAGCCACTCGTTTCATTCCTCTTCCCAATTTTTGACAATACTTTTGAAGAAAATGATTAACCAGGAGGGGGATATCTTCTTTTCGTTCCCGAAGTGGCGGCATTTCCAGGGAAAGAACATTTAAGCGATAATATAAATCTTCTCGAAAAAAACCTTCCTTAATCTTTTTTTTCAAATCCTGATTGGTGGCGGAAATGATGCGCACATCGATCGGAATTTCTTCGGTACCACCCACCCGCCGAATTTTTCTCTCTTGGAGGGTTCGCAATAACTTTACCTGCGTTATCGGGGACATTTCGCCCACTTCATCTAAAAACAAAGTGCCTTTATCGGCCACTTCAAACATTCCTTTTTTATCGGTTACCGCGTCGGTAAAGGCCCCCTTTACATGGCCAAAAAGCTCACTTTCCAATAAGCTCTCGGGGAGAGCACCACAGTTAATGGTCACAAAGGGTTTTTCTCGCCGCAGGCTTAGATAATGGATAGCCCGGGCCGCCATTTCTTTTCCGGTTCCACTTTCCCCCTGAATAAGCACCGTCGTCTCGGTGGGAGCAATTTTTTCTATTAAAGAATAAATCTCCTGCATCTTTTTACTCTTGCCGATCATGCTCTCCAAGCTGTATTTATCCTTCAGCTCTTTTCGTAAACGGACGTTTTCATCCTGAAGCCTTTTGGTCTCCAAGGCTTTAGCAACAATCACCTTTAATTCTTCGACATCAAATGGTTTGATGATGTAATCATAGGCGCCCATTTTCAGAGCTTCCACCGCTTCTTTAATTGTCCCGTAAGCGGTAATCATCAACACGGGCAACTCAGGTTTAATTTTGCGGAGGCGCTTTAAAACTTCCAGGCCATTCATTTCCGGCAGTTTAATGTCGGAAACAACCACATCAATGTCATCGCCTTGGGCTATTTCAATTGCTTTTTTCGCTGATGGAGTGGTCAAAACCTCATAGCCTTCTTTCTGAAAGACAACTTTTAATAATTCACAGAGGCTGCGTTCGTCATCAAGCACAAGAATCTTGTCCATGGTTAACCACCTAACCTCCTAGGAAGTAATTTTTTTGGGCCATAATCTATATTCTTGCCCCGTCCTAAATACAAAGAGAGAAAGGGCGATTTTGGGGGGAATTTAATTAATCGATTATTAATTTTCATCCTCATCTCTCTCAATTTGGTTGGCATGTTTATTCTTGCCTCGCTACGCCCTTCCCTTTCATCCTCACGGCGCCATTTCGCCAGCGGATTTATATTATTAATCTTATTAATTTAATTAATGGCCACCGCCAAAGTCCTTTACTTCCTCCGTGGAAGAGTAATTTCCACTTTTGTCCCTTGATAAGGTTGAGAGTCCACTTCTATTTGTCCTCCATAATCATTAACAATCTTGCGGACCACCATCATCCCAATCCC
>DQWD01000027.1 GCA_011042725.1 Candidatus Aminicenantota bacterium
AAATGAAATTGTGAAAAAATTATTGGCCAAATATGAAGATAATATTCCTAACGCGCCAAAAGGCAAAACCTATGAGCAATGTTGGGATATGAAAACCAAACAGCCAATTCGTGAATATAGACACCTCTACCAAAAAATAAAGGCAGAACTGGCTGAGTTGGGTGTCCGCTTCAAGGAGTAGTTATTCTGTCAGGAATGAGCATTTATAAATAGGGGGATAATGATGAGTATAAAAATTGTAAAAAACTATATTAATGGTCAATGGCGAGAAGCAGAAAACACTGGTTACTTAGACGTGGAAAACCCGAGTACCGGTGAAATTCTGGCTAAAACCCCTTTGTCAACCCCAGCGGAAGCAAATCGGGCCATAGACGCCGCCTACGAAGCTTACAAAAACTGGAGAAATCTTCCCGTTGCCCGCCGTGCTCAACCATTATATAAACTTGTTGATTTACTTCGCCAAAATGAAGACAAGATTGCTCGAGTTCTGGTTTCTGAGATGGGGAAATCGATTCCTGATGCTATAGCTGAACTGAAACGCACCTATGAAAATATAGAAGTGGCCTGCGGAATGCCAGTTCTTCAACAGGGAGACAAACTCATTGGTGCTTCTTTCGAAATTGACGGCGAAGTTATCCGTCTTCCTTTAGGTGTTTTTACCATGGTGGCTCCCTTTAACTTTCCGGCAATGGTACCTTTTTGGTTTTTGCCCTATGCCTTGGCTACAGGCAATACTTTTATCGTCAAAGCCTCTGAACAAGTGCCATTAACCATGGAGTTGATAACCGAATACATTGACCAGTGTGACTTTCCCCCCGGAGTATTTAATCTTGTTAATGGTGACAAGGTTACAGTTGAGGCATTTATAGACAATCCCAAGGTAAAGGGTATATCTTTGGTAGGCTCAAGCAAGACCTGTAAAATTATTGCTGAAAAATGTGCTAGAGCTAATAAGCGCTTCCAGGCAATGGGATCGGCCAAAAATCATCTTGTAGCTATGCCCGATGCCAACATAGAAGAGATGATTCGTAACATGATTACATCTTGCTACGGCTGTGCCGGCCAGAGATGTATGGCTGCTTCGGCCATTGTGGCTGTCGGCGACGAGATGTACAAAAAGGTCTGCGAAAAATTTGTCACCGCTTCCAAAGAGGTTATCGTGGCCAATCCCCTCGATCCCCAAGTAGCTGATGAACCAATGGTCATGGGTCCAGTCATTTCTGCGGAGAGAAAAAAGTTCATCTTAGAGATGATCGAGCGAGGCATAAAAGAAGGTGCTACGCTGGCTTTAGATGGCCGTAACTTGGTAGTCCCTGGCTGTGAAAAAGGGCATTTTATTGGACCGACAGTGTTTATTGATGTAAAACCTGGTATGGAGATTCATAAAACCGAAATATTTGGCCCTGTAGTGGTGATTCTCAAAGCCGATACTCTCGATGAAGCCATCAACATAATAAATGAACATCAATATGGTAACGGGGCTTCCATCTACACTCAGAGCGGATACTGGGCGAGAAAGTTTAAGCTGGAAACAGAATGCGGCATGATCGGCATTAACATCGGCATTCCCGCCCCTGTCGCCTCTCTACCTTTCGGTGGCCTGAAAAAATCACAATATTCTGACATTAAAGCTCAAGGCAAATCTATCATTAACTTCTTCACCGAAGATAAAATCATTACCGAAAGATACTGGCCGGAAT
>DQWD01000355.1 GCA_011042725.1 Candidatus Aminicenantota bacterium
ATAAATAGTTCCGATGTTGTTTAGACAGGCGGATTGTTGGGAGAGATTGCCGAGTTCCTGGGCTATTTCTAATGCCTCAAAATAATGAGACAATGCCCGGGTATAGTCATTGATTCGCCAGAAATAAAAGCCTATGTTATTTAGGCATTGACCAATTTCTCTCTTCAAATTTATTTTTCTAGCTAAGTCTAAAGCTTGGAGATTCAGCCTATAAAAATTTTCAAAATCAAACATACCCCAATAGGTAACACTTAATTGCCTCAAGCACTTTATTACATGATCAGGACTATTTATAGCCTCAGCCTGAGAAATAGCCAGTTTAAAAGATGTAACCGAACCTGGATAATCTTGTTTAGCTCTTAATATCTTGCCTTGATTATAATGGTCAAATATTTCAAAAATATAATTTCCTCTTTCTACCCATTTCTCCATCCCACAATCACAAGCTAGATCATATGCTTGCCGGTAAAATTCCTCTGATTTAGTCAAATCACCTTGATTCCAGCAAATATCACCAAGATGAAAGAGGCTTTCAACTTGACCCTCTAGATTTCCTGCCTGCTCAGCAAGGGTAACCCCAGATTCGAAAATTTCTCGAGCCTCTTCAAACTTTCCCTCCTCTCTTAATTTTCTTCCTTTGGCTAATAACTCTTCGACGCTTTTTTGATTTCCCTGTACTGTTTTGACCTCAACCGCCTTTGACTGTTCTTGCTCTTTGCTCGGAGACAAAAATAAGTTAAAAACACCAATACTAATAGCTACTATCAAAAGGCATAAATAAAGCAGTTTTCTTATAATCTGGGCACGCACTTTAACTTTTTCCCACTATATTAAGAAAATTTTCTCTTGTCAATTTTTTTATCCTCAGCCCTTTTTTGGCAATTATCCTTGTGTTTTAACTAACCAACTCTAAAAGATAGGAAAAAGCCTAAGTTCTTCCATAGCTTGTTCCTCCACAGAAGAAAAAATAAGGAACACTTCTTCGCCAATTAACTAATTAATCATCTATCTATCTTTTTTTCTCCCCCTTTCCTCCCCCCTCTTGTCAATCCTTCCTTTCCACTTTCATTTTTCCCTACCTATCTTTTTTCCTCCCCTTTGGAAAACATCTAAGATTATCATTCCTTCTTTTTATCTTTTCCCCCCTTATTATTTTATCTCCCATTGATTTTTTTATTTTCCTCTCTTAAGATGAAATCTTCCCCAATCACTAAAAGGAGACGAAAATAAAAATGCGAGTATCCCACATTTTCCTTCTCTCCTTCATTTTACTTTTCTGTTTCTCTAATCTCTTTGGAGGTCAAGAGCGACCGCGAGTAAGAGAGTTTGGAATTAAAATAGGAGTTCTCCCTCCGGGACCTTTAAACGCTATCACCGATGTTTCAGGTGTAAAAGTTGGCCAAGTAACCTTAATTAAAGGGGAAAGCATCCGCACGGGGGTAACCGCTATCTGCCCCCACGGGGGAAATATCTATCAGGAAAAAGTTCCGGCTGCTATTTATGTTGGCAATGGATATGGGAAACTAACTGGAATTTCTCAGGTTAATGAACTAGGCAACATTGAAACACCAATAATTTTGACCAACACCTTAAGTGTTCCTGTCGCGGCTGAAGCTTTGATTGAATACACTCTTGCTCAACCAGAAAATGAAAAGGTTGGCTCTGTAAATCCTATTGTTGGAGAAACAAATGATGGCTGG
>DQWD01000240.1 GCA_011042725.1 Candidatus Aminicenantota bacterium
CATCATAATAAATCTCTAAATCATCTCCCTTGGCCTTAATTCTCGGATCAAGTCTGACCACCAAAGATTGCTTTTGGGAGTAACCTTTATAGGTGAGGCGAACCCAGTATTTTCCCGGAAGAACACGAGGGCCGTGACGAAGGGGTTGATACCATTTCTCATCCCCAGCAACTCTTTCCCCTCTCATAATATCTTCTCTCAAATTCCACACCACTCGATTTATTCCTGCTTGAGCAGGTCCAAGGAAACGGGCAATTACTTCACCTTTAGAGTTAATAACCTCGACAGTTACCTTCTTCTCTGAACACTCAGGTTTTCCGACCCAATAGGAGATAAGAGCACCATAAGGCTGATTTTTACCCACAAAAACATGATCGCCAACCGTACTGGTGTCGCTAACCGGAGTGTAACGAATGGCAGGAAGAGGAAGAAAAAGAAAGAAGTCTTTTTCGTAGACATTGGCCAACTCTTGAAGAAGAGTAATGTCATCAAGAATATAAAATCCACGGGCATGAGTGGCGATAACCAGGTCATTGTCACGGGGATGAACCACCAAGTCCCTGACAGCCAAGGGAGGTAGACCAAGACGAAGATCTGACCAAGATTGACCGCGATCAAAAGAAACAAAAATTCCCAACTCTGTCCCGGCAAAAAGGAGATTTGGCGACCGGGGATCCTCGGCCACGACATGAACATAACCTCTCAATCCCGAAGATATGTTCTTCCAAGTCTGGCCATAATCGGTAGTTACAAAGGCATAAGGTTGAAAATCATCAAGCCGATGTTGATCAACCGCCAGATAGGCCGTGCCGGCCTCTTTCCAGGAGGTTTTTATCGAGGCCATCCAGGCATTAGAAGGAAGTCCGGGTATATTTTTCGAGACATTTGTCCAGGTTTTTCCTCCGTCTCGGGTAAGCTGAAGATTGCCGTCATCGGTGCCAGCCCAAATCACTTGAGAGTCAACAGGGCTTTCTGCGATAGTTAAGATGGTACAGTGGAATTCAGCCCTGGTGTTATCAAGCGTAATAGGGCCACCACTTAGCTTCATTTTTTCGGGATCAGCAGTTGTCAAATCAGGACTGATAATGGACCAGGTTTCTCCGCCGTCGGTAGTTTTAAAAATAACGTTTCCTCCATAATAAATCACATCGGGATTAGTGGGAGACATATGAATAGGCGAGTTCCAATTGAACCGAAAAAGCTCCAAAGCTGCGCTACAACCCGTAGGTCCAACGGGGTAAGGTTGAATAAAACGCTCTTCCCCAGTTTTTAAATCAACTCGGGTTATATCTCCAAAATGGCCATTGTAATAAATAATATTTGGGTCCCGCGGGTCAGCTAAAGCATACATCCCATCAGCCATGTCTCTGAGCCTCACCCAATCACCTTGAGTGACTCCAATTTCGTTCCATTTTTCGTTGGGTCCCCACCAGATTTCATGATCCTGAAAGCCTCCCATGACGTGATATGGCTCAGCCATATCCACTCCCACATGGTAGGCTTGAGCAAAAGGCATGTTATTTACGAACCGCCAGGTTTGACCTCGGTCATTAGAAATAAAGAAACCTCCATCATTACCAAGAAGAAGCCGAAATGGATTTTTAGGATCTATCCAGAGGGCATGATTGTCTCCGAAACGCCCCCAATAGTCTCCGAGTCGAGAAAAATTACGCCCGCCATCATGGGAGACCCAGAGCTC
>DQWD01000341.1 GCA_011042725.1 Candidatus Aminicenantota bacterium
AGCACCACGAACCCCGCCCTAAAAATCGCGTTTAAGGATAATTTTAATGGCTATTTTGCAGGTTATCTTGTTTTTTATCAATAAGATGGCGCGGCCCGATAATCATATAGAAGGCGGCCACGGGAAGAGAATTGGTGAGGTGGTAAAATTGTCTTCAGAAAGGAGGTTATCGGATGAGATATTTTATTGGGTTGGATGTTCATTCCAACAACACGGTCATTGCGGTCCTGGATGAAAAAGGCAAACGCGTCTACAGCCGCAGAGTGAAAAATTTCATCAAACTTGTTTTAGAGGAGCTTGAGCCATTTAAGGGCAAGGTTCAAGCCATCGCGTTGGAATCTACGTTTAACTGGTACTGGATTGCCGATGGTTTGAGAGACCAGGGATATCAGGTCCATCTGGCTAATCCCTCAGCTAACAAGCAGTATGAAGGGATAAAGCACACCAATGACTTCAGCGATGCTTTTTTTCTGGCTGAGCTTTTGCGTTTGGGCATATTAAAGGAAGGTTATATTTATCCCAGGAGAGAAAGAGCCATCAGGGACCTTCTAAGAAAACGATTGATGTTAGTCCGGCAGCGAACCGCTCATATTTTATCCTTTCAGAGTCTTTATAACAGAGTCAAAGGATGCAGTTTTGGCGGAGTCATGTATGTCAAAAGACTTAAAGAAGATGAGATGGATGATTATTTTGAAGACGAAAATTTTGCTCTTGCGGCAAAGGCAAACATTGCTTCGATTCGCTTTCTAACCCAACAAATCGAAAAGCTGGAAAAGACTGTACTCAAGAAGATAGAGCTCTTACCTGAGTTTGAAAAACTCAAGACTGTACCGGGTATCGGTAATATTCTGGCTTTGACCATCATGCTTGAGACAGGAGATATCAGACGTTTCCCTAAAGTCGGAAACTATGTTTCCTACTGCCGATGTGTCCCGAGTGAAAGATCTTCCAATAAGAAAAAGAAAGGAGAAAACAACAGAAAAAACGGCAATAAATACCTTGGCTGGGCTTACGTGGAAGCAGCCAATTTTGCCAGGCGTTACTGCTCTAAAGCCAAACGCTTTTATCAGCGCAAATCAGCTAAAACCAATAACATAGTCGCCACCAAAGCCTTGGCTCATAAACTGGCCAGAGCCTCTTATTTCGTCATGCGGGATAGAGTCGACTATGAACCTGAAAGACTTTTCGGATAATACGGATGCGGCAGAGAACCGAATTTGGGGTTGGTACGAAACCACCGGCCTGATTGGACTCCTGCCGCATCCGCTTTCGTGAGTAAAATGTTAAAAAACTCTTTTGCCCATGTCATGAGCCACCCAGGGTTGGAACCAAACCACGGGTCTGTTATCCCATTCTCTTGGACATGTCATGGTACCGATTGTTTTCTGGGGCACCTTAAAGTGCCAGGGGCACCATCGTGCCTTGATCCCAATGGGCGACTGAAGCAGAAGATCCTGCATTCTTTCATCCTGAAATAACGGGCGCATTCGAGTCTTTAACATTAACTCACATAGTTACTGTAATGATAATATAATTAATTTGAATGATTCTGTCTATTCTCTTGACAGCCGCCTTCTAATGGGCGACCTCAGACTTAGACCTCAGCCGCTTCCTCGGGTTCTACTTTGGGTTTTACTTTTTCCATGGTAATCCCGGTGTAGCCGTAAAAAATAGAGACCACGGGAT
>DQWD01000068.1 GCA_011042725.1 Candidatus Aminicenantota bacterium
CTCTTTAGGAACATGCCTATGTTCACAAGCGAACAATAAGTGTATCGAAAACGAACAAGTACATCAATCACTCAAACTCAAGAATAAGGGGTCGCCCATTAGAAGGCGGCTGTCAAGAGAATAGACAAAATCATTCATAATAATTATATTATCAATACAGTAAATATGTGAGTTAATGTTGGAAACTCGGATGCGCCCGATATTTCAGAATGAGAGGATGCAGAATCTTCTGCTTCAGTCACCCATTGGGATCAAGGCACAAAGATGCCCCTGGCACATTAAGGTGCCCCAGAAAACGATCGGTACCATGACATGTCCAAGAGAAAGGGAAAACAGACCCATGGTTTGGTTCCAGCCCCGGGTGGCTCATGACATGGGCAGAAGAGTTTTTTAACATTTTACTCACATGATCGGATGCGGCAGGAGGCCAATCGGGCCGGTGGTTTCGAACCAATCCCCGTTTTGGTTCTCTGCCGCAGCCGTATTATCCGAAAAGTCTTTCAGGTTCATAGTCAACTCTATCCCGCATGACGAAATAAGAAGCTCTGGCCAGTTTATGCGCCAAGGCTTTCGTGGCAACGATGTTATTGGTTTTAGCTGATTTGCGCTGATAAAAGCGTTTGGCTTTAGAGCAGTAACGTGTAGCAAAGTTAGCTGCTTCAACATAAGCCCATGCGAGGTACTTATTGCCGTTTTTTCTGTTGTTCTCTCCTTTCTTTTTTTTATTGGAAGATCTCTCACTCGGGACGCACCGGCAGTAGGAAGCATAGTTTCCGACCTTAGGAAAACGTCTGATGTCTCCTGTCTCAAGCATGATGGTCAAAGCCAGGATATCTCCTATTCCGGTTACGGTCTTGAGTTTTTCAAACTCAGGTAAGATCTCTATCTTCTTGAGTACAGTCTTTTCCAGCTTTTCGATCTGTTGGGTTAGGAAGCGAATCGAAGCAATGTTTGTTTTTGCCGCAAGAGCAAAATCTTCTTCTTCAAAATAATCATCCATCTCATCTTCTTTAAGTCTTTTGACATAGTTGCCTCCACCAAAACTGCATCCTTTGACTCTGTTATAAAGACTCTGGAAGGATAAAATATGAGCTGTTCGCTGCCGGACTAACATCAATCGTTTTCTTAAAAGATCTCTGATGGCTCTTTCTCTCCTGGGATAAATATAACCTTCCTCTAATATGCCCAAACGCAAAAGCTCAGCCAGAAAAAAAGCATCGCTGAAGTCATTGGTGTGCTTTATCCCTTCATACTGCTTGTTAGCTGAAGGATTAGCCAGATGGACCTCATATCCCTGGTCTCTCAAACCATCGGCCAGCCAGTACCAGTTAAAGGTGGATTCCAATGCGAGTGCTTGAATCTTGTCCTTAAATGGCTCAAGCTCCTCCAAAACAAGTTTGATGAAATTTTTCACCCTGCGGCTGTAGATGCGTTTGCCTTTCTTATCCAGGACCGCAATGACCGTGTTGTTGGAATGTACATCCAACCCAATAAAATATCTCATCTGATAACCTCCTTTTTGAAGACAATTTTACCACCTCACCAATCCAGTGTCGTGGCCGCCTTCTAGATGATTATCAGACCGAATTAACTGCTTGAAAAACAAAAAGCCGGCTTCAGCGACAGAAAAAGGATCATGAATATAGTGAGGGCAAACTTCGGCGAAGGTAAAACAAATAC
>DQWD01000119.1 GCA_011042725.1 Candidatus Aminicenantota bacterium
AACGATCCTTACCGCGGTGGGACTCACCTGCCTGATGTTACTTGTATTTCTCCCGTTTTTTATGCCGGGAAACTTATCTTTTTGGTTGCTAATCGGGCTCACCACGCGGATATTGGGGGGATGACTCCAGGCTCGATGCCCTTGGCCACCGAAATTTATCAGGAAGGACTCATCTTGCCCCCGGTCAAACTTGTTCGCCGAGGAGAAATTGACGACGGTCTTCTTTCTCTCATCCTCGCTAATGTTCGAACCCCAGAAGAAAGGCTGGGAGATTTGATGGCTCAAATCGCGGCCAACGAAAAGGGTATTCAAAGATTAAAAGAGATTCTTGAAGAATATGGCGCCGAGAAAATAAACTTTTATGCTCAAGCCCTCCAGGATTATACTGAAAAGTTTCTTCGCCAGACTATCTCCCAAATTCCTGACGGAGAATATTCTTTTACCGATTATCTGGACGACGACGGGCTTTCTTTCACTCCCATTCCCCTTAAGGTGGTGGTCACCATTCATGGAGACCAAGCTAAAATTGATTTTAGTTCATCTTCTCCCCAAGTAGCTGGAAATGTAAACGCTAATTTAGCTGTTACTATATCGG
Source organism: Candidatus Aminicenantota bacterium (assembly GCA_011042725.1). Lineage (GTDB taxonomy): Bacteria > Acidobacteriota > Aminicenantia > Aminicenantales > Aminicenantaceae > JdFR-80. The sequence goes on from DQWD01000119.1 coordinate 596, forward strand.
CCGTGCTTTATGTTTTCCGCTCTCTTGTGGAAGAAGACATTCCCTTCAACACTGGCCTGTTACGACCATTAAAGATAATCGCCCCCCAAGGCACTGTTCTCAACGCTGACTTTCCCTCGGCTACAGCTGGAGGCAATGTTGAGACATCGCAGCGAATTGTAGATGTTTTACTCGGTGCTCTGGCTGAGGCGGTACCCGAGAAAATTCCAGCCGCTAGCTCGGGTACAATGAACAATGTCGCCTTCGGCGGCTATGACCCACTTTTACAGAAAAGATATGCTTATTATGAAACCATTGGGGGAGGGATGGGAGCCAGTTTTGGCCGGGAGGGATTAAGTGGTGTCCATACCCATATGACCAATTCTCTTAATACTCCAATAGAAGCTTTGGAAAATTATTTACCCCTTAAAATCAACCAATATCGACTGCGCCCAAGGTCTGGGGGAAAAGGGAGATGGCGCGGCGGCCAAGGGATAATTCGGGAATACGAGTTCTTAAATCCGGTCCAGTTAACCATCATCTCCGAACGAAGAAAATTCGCACCTTATGGACTGCGAGGGGGCGAACCAGGCCGGCCGGGGAGAAATATCTTAATCCAAAAGAACCGCCGGCGAATACTAGGGTCAAAAGTTAACCTGAAAATTCAGTCAGGGGAAAAACTCAGGATTGAAACACCAGGAGGGGGAGGTTACGGTCATCAGCAAGAAAAATAAAAAAAGCTCTTTTGGACCCGGCTTTCTGGTCACAGCCGCATTTATCGGACCAGGCACGGTGACCACCTGTTCTCTAGCCGGCGCAAAATTCGGTTATAGCCTCCTTTATACCCTCCTCTTCGCTACTTTGTCCACTATCTTTCTGCAGGAAATGACTGGCCGTTTAAGCCTTGGTTCCGGCCAAGATTTAGCTCAAGCCCTCCGCAAATTTCCTCATCATCACCTCACCCGCTGGATTTTGATTATTCTAACCCTTTCTTCTATTACCCTTGGGTGCGCCGCTTATGAAGCCGGAAATATAGTCGGAGGAGCTATGGGGCTAAATCTAATTACGCCTTTTTCTCAAAAACTTTGGGTGAT
>DQWD01000013.1 GCA_011042725.1 Candidatus Aminicenantota bacterium
CCAATGGAGACTACTGCAAGCGTTGCAATGAAGTCTATGAGGAAGCGCCACTTCTTGCCCTTCTTTCTCAGGCCTTTGTCGAGGATTTCGCCGAGTTGTCCTCCGCAAGTGCCCTGAAGAAATCGCCAAGGCCCCTACGCGGCACTACAAAAACTCTCGGGAGGACATCATTAATTAGAATCAGCTTGTCTTCAACGGGAAGGACGAATACGTGGCGGTTTTCTCCCTTAAGGTCAATCACTAGAAATTCGGTATTTCCTTTTGGGGGCTCGATTATTGAGAAGCTTTCCTCAGCCGGGTTCTTGAACTCAAGGGCGGATGGAAAGACCTTCCTGACCCGCTCTGGAGGGACGCTCAGCTGATAATAAAGAACCGAGACTGCATTGATTAGCTTCATGGGGGGAGAACAACTCCATACCTTAAATAATTTTTGCCTACGTGAGGTAAGACAGACTTTAAAAAGATCACGCTGAAAGGGTATGGGGATGACGAGCAATTTCCCTCACTCTGAGCAGTGATGAGGAGCCGATGCTCTGACTCTCTTACATCTTTAAAATTTTGTTAACTCCCAGAACTATCAAATAGTGTGCCAGTTTCTATTTTTTGACTACAAGGAGCTCTGGCTGGAGTTCTTTTTTAGGCTATACCAACAAGATTTTTAAGTATCTTGCCTATTGCATATTTGGAGTTAAAAATATGAAAAAACTTTGTAAAAGAACATTAAGGGGTTGATAAAAATGAATTTGCAAAATTTCTTGTTGAAGAGTATTTCGTTAGCACTACTCCTAGCTCTTCTGTATTGGCTCCCTATTCCTGAGATAAGGGCCTCATCAGAGGTTGGGAACTTGATATACTGGCTCCCAGTTGCATTCCTTGATGCATTAGTGCTGAGCTGCATGATAGTTAATTCCCGGTGGGGCGGCTGGAAGCTTGTTCTAGCAACTTTTGCAGTGTTCTATGGGGTAACAACATTTTTGACCCAGGTAGAGACCGTTGTATTCTTAACCTACTTTGAAGAGATGGTTCCTACTGAGATGATTCCAAAGCTTTTTGTAGAGGGCTTTATTGTCGCGGCGGTTTTCTCTCCGATAGCGGTGGCACTTCACAATAAAATGCAAGAAACTTCTCAGGAACATGTCAAAGAGTTTTCCCTCCCTCTAAAGACGTGGATTTGGAAATTGCTTTTAATTGGAATTGTTTACATGTTCATTTACATTGTTTTTGGGGCCCTTGTCTTTAAACCCTTGGCGGGAGAAGCCTTTGATGAATATTACGCCAACCTGCAGATGCCCACATGGGTACTTCCATTTCAAATCTTAAGGGGTATAGTATGGGGCCTTTTGGCGATCCCAGTAGTCAAGATGATTGATGACTGGAAGAAAGCCCGCTTGGCTGTGGCTCTGCTCTACTCAGTACTCATGGCTGGTCTCCTCTTACTTCCCAATCCATATATGCCCGACATCATAAGAAGAGCGCACTTTGTGGAGGTCCTTTTATCGAACTTCTTATTTGGTTGGCTTGCTGTGACCATATTTCATCTGGAGGTATGAGAGGTGATGCACGTATCAAACAGAGGAAAAGTTAATTAGGAATTTTTCCAAGTACTATATGGGGAGTTATAATGATCACCCTCAAAATCAACGGTGATAATTGCGAATCGG
>DQWD01000053.1 GCA_011042725.1 Candidatus Aminicenantota bacterium
CCCTTTTTATAGAATAAGGCTAAATTTTAAAACTATGAGCAACAAGAAAGGGGTAATTCAGATGACCCCAAATTTCTACCCGATCTCATCACGGAAATAAGGATGTTTCCACAGGTGCTCAAAACTTTAAATCATTTAGAACCCATTGACTTGGGAAGAAATCTTAACCCTAAAAGAATAATTTTAGTCAATTCTTGGTGAAATAATAGTTTATTTATTATTCGCTACAAATAAACATTTTTTAAACTAACCTAATCTAAAGCTGGTTGAAGAGACCATCTTTCAAAAAAACTCTTGAATCTCAATGAAATATGATTCATAATATGAACCAAAGTGATTCAAATAATGAATCATCGGAGGTATAATGAAATCGATTACCATCCATGGCCTGGATGACGAAATGGCCAAATTAATAAAAAAACGAGCCAAACTGGAGAAAACTAGCGTTAATAGAATAGTGAAATCTTTATTAGCCAAAACGCTGGGGCTGGGTCAAAACCAACAGGATAATAGAGAAGAATTTCTTGATCTTTTTGGTGTCTGGTCGGAAACGGAGGCCAAGGGTTTTTTTGAAGCTATTAAAGACTTGGAACAAATTTATCCTGAGGATTGGAAGTGAAAAAAATTCTTTTGGATACCAATGCTTTTGTCAACTATTTAAAAGGAGAGAAACGAGTTCTGGAGTGGCTGGCCAAAGCCGATTGTGTTTATATGTCGGTCTTTGTTTTAGGTGAATTATATACTGGCTTTAAAGCAGGAAGTAGAGAAAGGAAAAACAGACAGATACTAGAGAGATTTTTAATGAAGGCCACAGTTTCTGTGCTCGAAGCCTCTCAAGAGACGGCTGAAGTCTTTGCCCTGGTTAAAAATACTTTGAGGGAACAAGGTTCCCCTCTTCCTATTAATGATGTCTGGATTGCGGCCCATGCTCTTGAAACAGGTTCTGTACTTTTGACCTATGACCGTCATTTTACCTTTATCCCCGGGCTGCGACTCTGGGATGAAATTTAGCCTCTTTTAGGCTGGAGCGGTTCGGCCATATTCTATTTATTCAGTGAATCAAACTTAGATTCCACCCAGTAATCTTAACCCTTATCTTTGAGAATTCTGTCGAGCGTTTCTAAAATCCGATCGGTATCTTCCTGGGTGATAACCAGAGGTGGTTTAAATTTCAGGACATTGTTGAAGGGCCCTTCGGTGCTGAAAAGAATGACTTCTTCCTTGAGGCTTTCTACGACTGCCTGGGCTAATTCTGGAGCAGGTTCAAGGGTAGCCGGGTCTTTAATTAATTCAACGCCGAGGAAAAGACCCGAACCGCGGATATCGCCGATAACCGGATATTTGGTTTGTAGCTCCCGAAAGCCCTGCTGGAGTCTTTCGCCCAGACGACGGGCATTAGCCTGGAGTTGTTCCTCTTCAATGACCTCGAGCACCGCTAGACCGATGGTGCAGGAGACAGGGTTGCCTCCGAAAGTATTAAAGTATTCCATTCCGTTGGCAAAGGCGGCGGCGATTTCAGGAGTAGTGGCCACAGCGGCCAGGGGATGGCCGTTGCCGATGGGTTTGCCCATAGTGACGATGTCAGGCACTACCTGTTGTTGTTCAAAGCCCCAGAAGTGAGTGCCCAGACGGCCGAAGCCGATTTGCACTTCATCG
>DQWD01000264.1 GCA_011042725.1 Candidatus Aminicenantota bacterium
ATCGTAAGCCCAGCCATCGCCACCGATGCACCAGATGCTTTTATCAACTAGATAATCTTGAAGATCTTGAATACGACGTAGAAGCTCTTGGACTTCTTTTTTCTCCTGGCCCAATCTTGCCGCCAAAATTTTCCGTGCTTCCCGGGCCGCTTGTTTTGCTTCCTCATCGGTTCGATTCCAAAGTTCAAGACATTTCTGCAGTGCCTCTTTTAGAGAAGAAGCAAGGTCAAGTTTTATCGCTTCTTCCAGTAATGACTTTAATTTACGCCGATTGGCATCAACGGCCAGCCTCATCCCAAAACCATACTCAGCATTATCTTCAAAGAGCGAATTCGCCCAGGCTGGCCCCTCCCCAAACTCATTTTGACAATAAGGTATGGTTGGAAATGTTCCCCCATAAATCGAGGAACAACCCGTGGCGTTGGCGATTATCATCCGGTCGCCATACAACTGGCTGACCAGTTTGACATAAGGAGTCTCACCGCAGCCACCACAGGCTCCGCTGAATTCAAAATAAGGTCGGAGAAATTGACTTCCTTTGACCGTGGACGGCTTGACCCCGTCAAGAACATTATAAGGAAGTTTTTCAAAGAAAATTTCATTTTCCCCTTCTCCAGCTTTTCGAGCCTCTTCCAGAGGAACTAAGCGCAGGGCTTTTTCTTTAGCCAAGCAAGATTCCACACAACTGCCACAACCAACACAATCTTCTACGAACACTTGGAGGCGATATTGAAGATTACGATCATTTCTAGTTCTTGATTTAACAGTCACAAAACCAGCCGGAGCATCCTTCAAGTCCTTAGGATCAATCTGTTTGGGACGAATGGCTGCATGGGAACAGACAAGAGAACACTGATTACACTGAATACATTTTTCCGGCAGCCATTGGGGAACATAAGGAGCCACTCCTCTTTTTTCCAATCGAGTTGTCCCCGTCGGAACCTGGCCATCAAAAGGCATTTTGGAAACAGGAATATCATCCCCTTTAAAGCGCATGATCGGCTCGATAATCTGGCAAGCAAAATCTCCAGCATTCTCAGGTAGCAATTGAGGTTGAGGAGCGGAACGAGTTATTTTTTCTGGAATCGGGATTTCTTCAAGAGCTTCAATTGCCCGGTCAACAGCAGCCCAGTTTTTCTCGACGATATCTTTTCCTTTGGCTTCGAAGGTCTTTTTGATGGCCTCCTTGATAAGCTTAATGGCCTCATCTTCAGGGAGAACACCAGAAACCTTAAAAAATGCCGCCTGCATAACCGTGTTTATTCTCGCTCCCAATCCCACTTCTTGAGCAATCTTTAAAGCATCAATGTTGTAAACTTTTATCTTCTTGTCGATAATCGTCTTTTGCATATCCTCAGTCAGATGCTCAAAAACTTCGTCTGTTTTCCAGGCAGAATTTAACAAGAAAACTCCTCCCTCAGTAATTCCCTCTAAAATATCATAACGGCCAATATAAGAAGATTTATGCAAAGCAACAAAGTCGACATGATTCAACAAATATTGAGACTGAATTTTTTCTTTTCCAAAACGAAGGTGAGAAATGGTTACGCCACCTGACTTTTTGGAGTCATACTGAAAGTAACCTTGAACATAATAATCGGTATGATCGCCGATTATTTTTATTGAGTTTTTACTAGCTCCAACAGTCCC
>DQWD01000178.1 GCA_011042725.1 Candidatus Aminicenantota bacterium
CTAGGCAGGACGGTTGTCTTTAAAAATGATCCACGCCAAAATAGGGTGCCCCTCACCGTTTTTCCAGCCGCGCCATCACAGCGGTGAAGATGCTGCCTAATCCCTCAAAAATTTGCTATTATCTAGGCAGTTATGTTACATTTGCTCTGAAATATATCGGGGAGATACCCATGGAGATTATAGAAACAATCCTTAAACTCTTCTTAGCTGTGGGGCTGGGAGGGCTGATTGGGTTGGAGAGAGAATCAAGCCATAAACCCGCTGGCTTTCGCACCAACATCCTCATCTGCTTGGGGGCAACAATGATGATGATTCTCTCCACCCTCTTGCTGGGTCAAAAAACAGCCACGGCGAGTGATGTGACCCGCATCGCGGCTGGCGTCATCACCGGCATTGGTTTTATCGGTGCGGGAACCATTATCCACGCTCGAGGCATGGTCACTGGACTGACTACCGCAGCCACCATCTGGGCGGTAAGTGGGCTGGGGCTCGTTATTGGGGCCGGCTATTATTTAATCGCTCTCCTCTACGCGGGTATAGTCATCCTCACTCTTATCATTTTTCGCCAGTTCGAAGAACAATTTCTTAAAAAAAGTCAATTTACTTACACCCTCAAAACCAGGCCCCTACCTCAAATTCTCTCCAAGTTAAGACAGCTTGCTTTCCATGAAGGGATAAAATTTAACGAGATTTCACTAAAAAAAGAAGAACAGTTCCAAGTGCTTAAACTCAGTTTTAATACCTCTGAAGAAAAAGAACACCGCTTCAACCAAGCACTTCTCCAACTTGATGGCCTCCAGGAAATACAAATTGGTTGAAACAAGCCTCCTTATCGCCACTCATAATCAAGGAAAAGTCAAAGAAATAAGGAAGCATTTAGCCTCTCTCCCTCTGAAAATTATCTCTCTGGCTGATTTAGGGATTGACAAGGAATATCAAGAAACAGGTTCAACCTTTGCCGCTAATTCTCGGGGCAAAGCCCTGTATTATGGACGTTTTACCCAGGAGTTAATTCTAGCTGAAGACTCGGGATTAGAGATCGAAGCGCTCCAAGGAGCTCCTGGTGTTTATTCGGCACGATTTGCCGGCCCAAGGGCTTCTGACGAGGACAATATTCAGAAAGTATTAGCTCTTCTTCAAGGAGTCCCTCATCCCCAACGAAAGGCTCGCTTCATCTGCTGGTTGACTTTGGCCCAAGAGCAACAAATCATCACCGAAATCCAAGGAAAAGTGGAAGGCTACATCACCGAAGCCAAGAAGGGGAAATATGGTTTTGGCTACGATCCTATCTTTTACTATCCACCCTGGCAAAAAACTTTGGCCGAATTAACTCCGGAGGAGAAAAACCGAATTAGCCATCGAGGCCAAGCTTTAACCCAACTCCACCAATTCCTTACCAACTTTCTTGGGCGCGCTAACCATCGATAAAAAAAGGGGCCTCACCAGAAGCCCCTTTATTTCCTCGTCGAAGAAGAGCTCTAATTCTACCTTTAACTATCTTTACTTTTGCCCCAACTGAAATTCATTGCGAAGAATTGGAACCAATGGTTATTTTGTCTTTTATCTCTTCAAAGACCTTTTCGCCAATTCCTCTTACTTTCATGATATCTTCAACTCTCTTAAACTTACC
>DQWD01000124.1 GCA_011042725.1 Candidatus Aminicenantota bacterium
GGAGTATCTAAGATCTAAAAAGTCACTAAGTAGTCTTATTTCATTTACAAAGATAATTTCTAACCGGTAGTGCTTGATTGGTTATTTTCATGTTTAACATTAATAAGAAGTCTCTTTCACCCACCCAAAATGAAAGAGAACAAGAAAAATTTTCTACTCAAGCCACCTATTCTTTATCTTTCCCTAAAAGTACTGGTTGGAAAGAAAAACAAAATTAGATGAAAGATAGGATGAATATTACCTTTACCTTAAGGAAACCAGGCAAATGACTCTTATAAACTTTTTTTTACTCACAGAATAAGCATACAGTCTCCATAACTAAAAAAGCGATATTGCTTCTTTACTGCCTCTTGGTAGGCTTTAAGAATCAACTCCCTTCCTGCCAAAGCACTAACCAACATTAACAATGTTGAGCGGGGAAGATGAAAATTAGTTAAGAGGCGATCTACAACCTGAAATTGATAGCCCGGATAAATAAAAAGGCTGGTCGTGGCTTTGCCCGGAACAATTTTTTGTCCGTTATAGGCACTTTCCAGAGCACGAACCGTAGTTGTTCCTACAGCCACTACAGATCGACCATCTTTTTTGGCCCGGTTAATTTCCTCGGCCGCTTCTTTGGAAATCATAAACTCTTCCTCCCCCAACCGTTGACTCTCAACTTCCTCTCCTTCAAGAGGCTGGAAGGTAGCCAGGCCAACATGGAGAATAACCTTGACTAACGTTATTCCTTGCTGCTCAATTTTCTTAATAATCCGAGGAGTAAAATGAAGTCCCGCTGTTGGGGCAGCAATAGAACCCTCTTCCTGAGCATAGACAGTTTGATAACGACGCAAATCAAAGGGTCGCTGCTGCCAGTCCTCAGGAAGCCTCTTGATGTAAGGGGGAAGAGGGGCAAAACCAATTCTTTTTATCTCTCTTAAAACGTCAGGCCTATTAAACCTAAGTCTTCGACAACCCCTTAGACCAGCAGAGATAACTTCTGCTTCTAAAGAGGGCGAAAAAATAACTTTCCGACCTACCTTAACCACGCGGGCCGGTCGGCATAAAACCTCGGCTTCGTTAGATGTAAATAACTTCACTACTAGAAATTCAACTTTTCTCTCCTCCACCGTTCCCCATGTTCGAACAGGCAAAACCCGAGAAACATTGAGAACCAACACATCTCCAGGATTTAGAAATGAGGGCAACTCCCGGAAATGATGATGACTAATCACTTTAGTTTGGCGGTTGACAATCATCATTCGCGACGAATCACGCCGCCGAAGAGGTTGCTGGGCGATTAATTCTGGTGGCAGATGATAATCAAAATCAATTATTTTCATCTTTGGCAGTCCGTTTCGCAATCTAATTCATTGCTTTTGAAGCTTGAGAGCTATTCAATCTTCATACAAAAATGCAAATGAGAAAAATCAAACAGATTAAATTTAACAAATAATTATAGCAAGAAAAAACAAAATAGCTTAGCAACCAAATTAATGAATGAAGTTGAATAAAAAAATGGAAATAATCACCTCTAGTCTTGTCCAAAGGAGGATCTGACATTAGGCATTAAGCTCGCAAAGAATAGGTAATCATTTCAGGTGTAAATGCATTTTTCGGACTTTAACCATCTAA
>DQWD01000071.1 GCA_011042725.1 Candidatus Aminicenantota bacterium
AAATACCGTCCCTGTCCTTTGTTGAGAAAAATGGTTGATGCCGGTTATCTTGGCCGGAAAACGGGCAAGGGATTTTATGATTATCGCTAACAAAGTGGGTGGAGGCTCTGGACGGATAAAGAGACGAGAAAGGAGATCATCACTCCTGAAGAAAGGCTAGGGAAGATAAGGGTGAGGATTTAGATAGAAGACTGAAGAAGAATAAAAAAGCCCGCTGGGAAGAGTCGGGTAATTAATAGTAATTAATAAAAGCGGAGGACAAGATGAAAAATTCAACCGATAAGAACCAGGTCTCAAAGAGTAAAGCTGTCGAAGCAGCATTACTTCAAATCGAGAAACAATTTGGTAAAGGCTCGGTGATGAAATTGGGACAGAAACAAGCCGCTGTTCAAGTGCCAGTCATTCCCACTGGATCTATTTCCTTTGATTTAGGGTTAGGAATCGGTGGTTTTCCTCGGGGGCGGGTAGTGGAAATATTTGGCCCCGAAGCCACCGGGAAGACTACTCTTGCCCTCCATGTCATTGCTGAGGCTCAGAAGCGAGGGGGATTAGCGGCTTTTATCGATGCCGAGCATGCCTTAGATCCCCATTATGCCGCTCGGATTGGAGTGGATATAGATAATCTTCTTGTCTCGCAGCCAGATTACGGGGAGCAAGCCTTGGAAATTGCTGAAGTGCTGGTCCGCAGCGGTGCGGTTGATGTCGTGGTTGTTGATTCAGTGGCCGCCCTTGTTCCGAAAGTGGAGTTGGAGGGAGAGATGGGTGATACTCACGTTGGTCTTCAAGCCCGCCTCATGTCGCAGGCTCTTCGCAAGCTAACCTCCATTGTCAGTCGCTCCAAGACTTGTTTTATCTTTATTAATCAAATCAGAGAGAAGATTGGATTTTTCTTGGGATCTCCCGAGACGACCACGGGCGGTCGGGCCCTGAAGTTTTATGCTTCTTTACGAATTGACGTCCGGCGGATAACTAATTTAAAGGAGGGAGATGCGGTAATTGGCAATCGAGTTAAAGTAAAAATAGTGAAAAACAAGTTAGCTCCTCCTTTTCGAGAAGCTCAGTTTGATATTATTTATGGCGAGGGAATTTCCCGGGAAGGAGATCTTGTGGATTCCGGGGTGGAGTATGGCTTAATTGAAAAAGCCGGCACTTGGTATTCCTACAAAGGTGAACGCTTGGGACAGGGCAGAGATAATGTCAAGAATCTTCTCAAAGAAAATAAAGAATTGGCAGCAGAATTAGAAGTGGCTATCCGGCAAAAAGTTGGTTTACCAATTGAGAGACGCGCGGAGCAAACGGAAGCTAAACCCGCTTCTTGAGGACAAGTTTGGGCGAATGATAATTTTTTTAGGTTCATTTGAGGAACATTGTAAGATCTCAACACCTAAAAGATAATTTGCCTTTTGATCTTCCTTTAAAGATGGAAAAATAAGACATTTTGCTGTTTTCTCCTTATTACAACCTACTTGGCTGAATTTTACTCAAAAAAACATATTTGACCTCGTTTTTTGCCTTCATTATCTTTAGAGTAGAGTTGATTCAGAATTGAACTAAAGTTTTGGCCGTATGCCCAGGAACTCATATTTAGTTCTTGAATTCGGGAACATATCCAC
>DQWD01000063.1 GCA_011042725.1 Candidatus Aminicenantota bacterium
TCCCATGTCTCATAAAGCGCTTGGAGCTGAGTGGCACTCATTGTAAAAGCAGTTGCCCAAGCGCTTGTCGTTGTCGCCAATAAAAACACTACGAGAACTAAAAACAGTAAGATTCTTGATAGCTTTTTCATTTTTCTCTTTACCTCCCCTTCTACTTAATGGTTATTTAAATCCCCTACAAATCCGCCAATAAATCTAATTTCTACAACGCTTATGATTTTTCTTGTTGATCACCCCCTTTTTAATAAATTGTGAGATGTTGGACTCCCGGGTGGCCTTCCAGCACCTCCAAGCCTTGGGTAAAGGCCTTTTTCTCTCTCGCCCTCCTGACCATACTTGCCGTGAGAGCAAGGAAAGCTCATCATATATTTAAAGAACTGGATTCCCGCCTCCGCGGGAATGACATCTATGCACAAATTCCTAGTTCCAAGCTTTTTCGGTAAACTCTCGAAACCTGCTAGCTCTCTTGCCTTAAAAGTTTCTTCCTACCCACGAATGCGAGACCACAGAGGCCAACACCGAAGAGAAGCATGGTGGCTGGTTCGGGAACAGGGTTAGGGATCTTCTCGTAAATAACATCATTCGCACAGGTTACTGCCCACCCGATTGTCAAAGTTCCTGGAATCAACAAGCCCCCATCGGATAAGGCAGTGAAATCAAAGGAATATTGGCTCTCAGGAGCGTCCAAGGGCCACCCGCTAAACCATACGCTACCAATACCTGTGCCGCTAACATTGAAAGCAACCGGGTGATGATCCCTGATATAATAACCTGACCAATTACCCGTGTTATCGGAACCCGAAAAAACATAATCGGAAGACTCCTCAAGGTTGTGGCTAATTGCATATATCCCATAATTTCCAGATCCAGGGTCGCTCACATTTGGTCCAGACTCGCTCCAGGTGGTAAGATCTACCACGTAGTCCCAAACCTGATCGCTGTTGACATCAATAAATAGATCGCCGGGAGACAATAACGTCCAAAGATCCTCACTTGTAGTTGCATTTTCAAAGGTCAATGAAGTTAGAAGGTTTTGTGACAATGTTGCATATCCGCCACTCAAATCCGGGGTTCCTATTGTGTCTTTCATGTCATCCCAAGTATTATTTTCCCACCCTGGCCAATAGGGATTGTTATCACCAAAGGTGATAGTGGTAGCCATCGCCCAACTGGTGAATAAAAATATTAAAAGCAATAAAAACAATCCCAAGCCTAATTTTTTCATTGTCTCTGTTCCTTATTTCATTTCCGCCCGTAGATATTTTCCGTTTCCTGCGAGTCTTTTTCATTTAGTTGCCTCTCTTATAGAGCAACCATTGTGCCGGGAAGGGAAAGAAAGAACGAAAATTTGGATTTTTTTATGGATGTTATTTCAATAGGTTAGAAGGGCCAAAGAAGCCTGTTTTGAGTGGGAAAGGAGATGGTGAGAAAAGCATGTAATTTATTACCAGCTTTTGTGTGTACTTTCTTGCCAAGATGGAAGAAAATTGCGCACAAAGAAGCTTTCAGCGGTCAGATGGGGAGGTTTACCCGTCTCGGGCGGGCTGAGAAGCAGCATGGTACTGTCAAAAGTCAAAGCTCAAATGACAAA
>DQWD01000066.1 GCA_011042725.1 Candidatus Aminicenantota bacterium
CCTTTGGACTTTATTCACTGTTAAGATGAGTTTCAAAACTCTAAACGGGCCGTGCTCAATAGGCGCTCGGCGCCCGGGGCGGTCGGGTTCCTTTGAGGGACTGTTCCGCCAGGCTAAATCTTCAATGTTGCTCCGACCTTCGCCTTCGCCTTTCGTTCGATTTTGTTTCCCCTCCCTTGGGGACAAAGCAAAAATTAAATAAATTAGTAAAGAGATTCATCAAACGGTTTTTTTTATTTTCAACAAGGAAATCGAATCGTTGTTTGCCTTCCTCGTAATTTTTTATTAAATCGCCATTCAAGAGGGAATGGGCTTAATTCTCGCTTGATTTTTTTCTCTTCTTTTAAGCTCCTCAGAATTATAATGACCAATCCTTGTTTTGATGCCGAAGTTTTAGTTGGGTATAAAAGAAAATTTATTTAACTTGAGGCTTAAAGAAAGTTAAGGCGAACATAATAACTAAAAATTCCCAATTAACTCCTGCTAGAATTATGCTTATGAAGTAGTATTCCTTTGTCATTAGCCAGGTTAGAGAGAGTCGTTTTCCTTGACTTAAGAGGGGGAAGATTGTATATCTATGTTTCGATTTAATTGAGAGAAGTATTTATTATTATTTTCTTTTAAAATTATTTTTTACTAGTCAAAAAGGAGTTTAAGTAAATGGGAGAGAAACCCCGTACCCTTGATCAATCTTCAAATCCCCCCCAAGCCGAAGTCGGGATTATTGGCGGCACCGGGTTATACAATATTGAAGGCTTAAGCGAGTTAAAAGAAGTTTCCCTGGAGACGCCTTTTGGCTCTCCAAGTGATGCCTATCTTTTGGGCGAATTGGGTGGGAAAAGAGTGGCCTTTCTGAGCCGTCACGGTCGTGGCCACTTCTTTTTACCTAGTGAAGTCAATTATCGAGCCAATATTTTTGGTTTTAAACTCCTGGGGGTAAAGAGAATTATCTCGGTTAATTCCGTGGGCTCTCTTCAAGAAAACATTCATCCCCGCCATATAGTTTTACCCGACCAGTTTTTTGACCGCTCCCGTCGGCCAAATACTTTCTTTGGTCAGGGAATAGTGGCTCATATTAGCTTTGCTCAACCCACTTGCCCTGATTTGAATAACCATCTTTACACCATTACTCATTCAATGGGTCTTCCTGTTCATCGGGGAGGGACTTATTTATGTATTGAGGGACCAGCCTTTTCCACGAAAGCGGAGTCTCATGTTTATCGGCAGTGGGGGTGCCACATTATCGGCATGACTAGCGCCACCGAAGCTCGCTTGGCCCGGGAAGCCGAAATCTGTTATGCTTCCCTTAGCTTTGTCACTGATTATGATGTCTGGCACGAAGAAGAGGAAGCCGTGTCAGTGGAGTTAATTCTTGATAATCTGCATCATAATATTTCTCAAGCTAAATATTTAATCAAAAAAGCTATCAAAAATATCCCTTCTCAACCTGAGCGCGGCAAATGTCCTTGTCCAAGGGCGTTAGAAAACACCATCGTTACCCAGCCTTCCCTCATTCCCGAGGAAACCAAGAATAATCTTTGGCCACTCATCGGAAAATATTTAGGATAGAAGAAGAAA
>DQWD01000024.1 GCA_011042725.1 Candidatus Aminicenantota bacterium
AGGAAGCGGGGCTAAGGAGGATTCCTCTCCAGCCAGCGATTCTAGAATAATATTATAAATATTAATTTAAATTGTCAAAATGTGTGTTAATTAGAAACGAAAAGATTGACCTTGCCAAGTCCGCCGCCTCTCAATAGCCTCTATTTCTTTCTTAACTAGTTCTTTCTTAACTAGCGACCATGTCATTATTGAAAAAATCCTCAATTTGACAGCCTGCTTATAACCCTTTATAATCACCCACTAAACTAAATAATCGATTAATAATGACCGAAACAAATGTTGATAAGTTTTCTCTCTTAACAACTACTTCTGTAATCGCTCGGTCGACCTCAATTGAAGGCCAAATAACCACTAACCAAGATTTAATTATCCATGGCCAAGTAAAAGGTTCTCTTTATTTACCCGAAAGTGCTTTAATTATTGAGAAAACGGCCCAAGTCAATGCTAATGTTGAGGCTCGCATCGTCATCATCCGGGGTAAATTTCAAGGAGAGATAAAAGCTCGAGAAAAAGTTAGAATCGAAACAGGCGGACAAATGGAAGGCAAGATTGAGTCACCACGCCTGGCAATTGAAGAGAAAGCCCAGTTTAAAGGCCGAATTAAAATGAGCGAAAAGAAAAACACAGGGTAGCAATTAAATAAATCCGCAGGAAGAAGATTGAGAGAGTTAGAAAAAATAAAAGTTTTTTGACTTAGTTCTTAAACCTCAGCCAATAACTTCATTTTCTTTATTTCTTTTCCCTGAATCTAAATTAAAGCCTAAATTTCCCCCTTAAAATGATGACTGTAATCTTACTTCTTTGTTTCAATGACGGTAAAGACAATCATTTTTTTCCTCCCCTGAAAACAATTCTTTCTTTTTTGTTAGTTATAATAGTAAGAAGAGGAAAAAATTATTGGTCAAATAAACTTGATTCCCCATGGTATAATCAAAGAGAAAGATGAAAAATTTTAAATTAGCCGCTGATTTTTCTCCAACTGGCGATCAGCCCCGCGCTATTCAGGCCTTAACTGAAGGATTGACTCAAAAAATCAAGCACCAAGTATTAATGGGAGTAACCGGGTCAGGTAAAACCTTTACCATGGCTAACATCATTGCCCAAGCTAACCAACCAACCCTGGTTATTTCTCATAATAAAACTTTAGCCGCTCAGCTCTATCAAGAATTTAGGCGCTTCTTTCCCGAAAATTCTGTCGAATATTTTGTGAGCTACTACGATTACTATCAACCAGAAGCTTATATTCCAGCCACTAATACTTATATCGCCAAAGAGGCCACCATCAATGAAGAAATAGATCGCCTTCGCCTGCGGGCCAGCAATGCTCTTTTCCAGAGGCGGGATGTTATTATTGTAGCTTCAGTTTCCTGTATTTATGGGATTGGGTCCCCTGAAACCTATGCCTCCATGGGCTTAAGCCTAAATCAAGGACAAGCAATCACTCGCCGTCACTTGTTGGCTCGACTAGTTGAGCTCCAATATGAGAGAAAAGACAGCGAATTCTCACGGGGAACTTTCCGGGTAAGAGGCGATATTATCGATGTTTTTCCTTCTTACGAA
>DQWD01000028.1 GCA_011042725.1 Candidatus Aminicenantota bacterium
ACTCCCAAACAATAGCAAAGCCATCTATTTTCCCCTGTTTATCTTCATGAACCGCACAAATGACCTTTGGATTTTCAAGCATCCATTTAACGTCTTGATAATCAGGCACAATAGAGATCTGGTTCCTTTCAACAAGTTTCTCTATCAATTTGTAGATTTGCTCGAGGTCTTTTGGCTCATAAATTCGGACTTGGGAGCTTCTTACAGCCTTGACTTTTTGTTTGAAGCTAAAGAAGAACTTTTCAAACCATCTTAGTTTGACAACTGTGGCTACCTTCTCTACATCAAATATTCGGATTACAAACTGCTTTATTCTCACTAATCGTTCTAAGGGAAATCCCATCTCTCGAGCAACTGCCCGCGAGGTGTCTACCCCATGTTGTTCCGGCTCATGCAAAGCAAATCCCCCTTCATATCCTGCTTCAAGTCCGATCTCGAGCATTTTTTTTCCCATTGCTTTTGCTAACCCTTTTTTTTGATGCTTCCAATGAACTGCCAGCCAAGCTGGAATAATAAAGTTATAGCGTTTACCTTCTATGGATAGCTTCCGGGGGATGGAACCTAAAAAGCCAACAACTTCATTGGTCGTTTTATCTATTGCTCGAACAAAAAGCTCTTTATTAGCTGAGGGAGCTCCGAACATAATATTAAAGGTGTCTTCAGTAAAGATGAGCACCGCTCCTTCTTTAGCAGCTTCTTCATCGGCAAGAAAAGCCGTGGTAATTAACTCGGAGAGTGCTTTATAGTCCTTTTTTTTTAAGGTAAATTGTTCAATATTGTAATTAATTTCTTTTTCTCCTCACTTAACGTTCTCTACCAATCCGAGTCTTAAAAGAATTTCCTAGCTTACTTTGCTGGTCCTTTGGGATTTTATAAGAAGTTCTTTTTTTCACATGCAGCAAAATCCTCGTCTTTAGGCACAATTTTTGCTTGTGGAAGGCCGAGAATGAATATAACACATTCAAAACGGCAAGTTCAAAAGAAAATAAGATGGATGAAACGATACAAAATCCCAAAAATAATAGAAGATAGTTTATGTTCATTATGTTATATTAGGGGTAGTATATTTACCGTGGAAAAGCAAGGAGAGAGGATATCATAAGATGACTGAATCGTTTCCGTGGGTTGAAGTTTTTTCTTCTTTTCTCTGGATTTTAGGATTAGCGGTTGTCTTAGCGGATTTTAGTTACCATGAGTTTCTCGTTCACAAACGCCAACTAAATTGGTCTGATGTATTTCGTTCCCGCGGCTTTTTATGGCCGATCAAAGTAGCCATCGTCCTTATCCTCTTTGGTCTATCCGGCTCAGTCCCTAGCCCTTTTTGGGGTGGGGTTCTTGGGGCGGCCGGATTTTTAGCGGCTATTTTGTTCATAAGGGGCGATGAGCGGGCTAGTCGTTGGTTACGCCGAAAAGCAAGAAAAATTCTTAAGTAGGACTTCCCACTTAAGATGAAATTTTTTTATCATGGCTTATCATAATACTTGTAATAATAAGGATAAGTAAGGGATTGCCAATTAGAAGACGATTGTTATGGAAAGGAGCTTTTAGATTTTGAATAAG
>DQWD01000044.1 GCA_011042725.1 Candidatus Aminicenantota bacterium
AAAAGGGTCTCGCGCTCAATGGTTGTATCTTCGATGCCGATTAAACCCCGGCGGGCTAAATCAAACACAGTGGCCGTAAAGGCACGGGGAGAGGCTTTACCGCCTTCGCCTAGGAGCACTTCCACCAGCGCAGGAGGCAGATCAGAAGGTGGCTCCCGGAAATATTCGGGAATACCTTCAAATTGGTACTCTTGACCGATTTTTTTCCAGATTTTAAGATAAGTCACAAGCCATCCTAAAGTGCCTAAGACGAGTAACAGGAGCCAGAGTCGGAGAATTAACCGGCGGCGCTGGGCTTTTAGGCGCGCCTGTTCTTGAGCTTGGCGAGCTTGAGCGACGGTCTCTTCCACGAAGCGAGCTTCTTCGGCCTGGATTGAAGCTTTTGTGTGTCGCTTGGAAGGAATTCCCTGAACTAGTCCGGCTGGCCAGACCATCCTTATTTCCACCATTTGGTAGGCAGGAATATTGGTGGCCGTGAACCGGGCTGTTTGAAGGTCAACGATTTCGGCACGTCCAGAAAGGGGGCCATGTCCGTAGACCAGAATGTCTTCTTGCTGGCTGACGGGTTGAGGCAAGTAAACATTGACTACGAGGTAGGCAGTGGGTTTATCCCATCCTGAGCCGATTACCTGCCAGTAAAGTTCAGAAACGTCAGGATAACTGAAGATTCCTCCCTGCACCCGGTAATGGATGTGAAAGGTGCGGCGTTGGTTTTGAGCCTGGTAAAACCATTTGGCTTCGTAACGGTTGGAAGAGGCGTTTACCTCAACAGGCAAGGGCTGACTCTGTTCGTCTTTAATGGAGAAGTTTTCTATCTGAAGGTTATAACTGTAGGTTTGACGCTTGACTCGAAGGGGAATCCACAGCGAGGCCCATGAGAAGCTACCTTCAAATTCATACGTTCGGAATTCATCAACGATGAAAGAGCCGTCGGGCTGGATGTGAATCTCAATTTTGACCTGGGGAAAGTAGAAGTTTTTCCCGAGGGCTGGCTGGGGAAATAAGCTGATAAGGAGCAACAACCCCCAACTCAGCCAACCCAGCCATCTAAGCTTAAGATGATGAACTTGGTTTTTTTTGCCCATCCTGCTTCCTTTAATTTTCTGAGTCTAACAAATAATTATTAAAATATCCACCAATTACAAAAGCATAATTCAATTCCAAGTATTCGTCCTCACGAGGGCTTGACATAAGAAAAAATTATATTTTTTTGGGGGATATGTGTCGCTTGTTGAGCCTTTGCCCGCAGCGTTTTTATTTGATATCCTTAGTTCAGCATGCTAACTGGTGAAAATTGGTGCAAATTATGAGAGATTTGTCGCAAGCGCAAAAAGGGAATTCCTACCATTAGAGAAAAGTGAAGAATGCCAAGTGGATCATTGGTGAGAGATAAATTTTTAAAGATGAAAAGGAATTGAGATGAAAAAAGAAGGATATCACAGAGCATTAAAAAATGGGGGGCTATCTTATTCAGCTATAAATAAACTTTTAAATTTTATGAGAAATAAAGGCATGGTCCTCGAGAAACTGGAGAAAGATACCCTTAGAAAA
>DQWD01000219.1 GCA_011042725.1 Candidatus Aminicenantota bacterium
TATTTATCCAGCCATCATGCGTTTTACCTATAAGGCCTCGCCCCAGAAATTTGCTGCTGTAGCTCGCCTTTTTGATCCCTCACTGGAGGGAATAAGTGATGAATTGGCCGCTGGGAAAGCCTGTGAGATAATTGATGATTTTCTCGAGAAGATAGATTTAAAAATTGGCTTAAAGGATCTTAAAATTCCTGAGGAATCTCTCCAAGAATTAGCTGAAGCTTCTTTTGTTCTTCCCGATTATAAGAGCCATCCTCGGAAAGTTAATTTCGAAGAAGTCTATGAACTTCTTCGACAAAGTTATAATGGCGTGTGAAGTAACGGTGATTAATAATTAATGAATTGTGGCTTACTCACCATTGAAGTTGAAGGAGGAGGAAATAATTTAATTCGCCGCGTTGAAAAGATTTGGAAAGGAAGAAAGATATTATGAAGTGGGTAAAGTTTATAAATCTTTTAGTTTTAGTCCTGGGAATTATTTTGTTAATCGGGCCAAGCTTTCTCTTAGCTGATGATAATTCAGGACTTGTTGCTTGGTGGCGGATGGACAAACTGGTAAAGGGCAGGCTTCTAGATCAGTCTTCTGAGAGCCTTGATAGCTTGTGTGGTAATTATCGTTTTGTTCGGGGAGTAAAGGGGAAAGCTCTTAAGTTCGATGGTTACACGACGGTGGTTAGAAGAGAAGCCTCTGCAGTGTCTAAAATAGGTGATGCTTTTACTGTTGAAGCCTGGGTAGCAGTGGCTGCTTATCCCTGGAATTGGTGTCCGGTAGTAATCCACCAAAATTCTGAGGGGGGTTATGCTTTGGAGATAGGCCCTCTGGGGGAGTTAAAGTTTAAAGTTTTTGCCGGCGTTGACTGGAAAGAATGTGTTTCCGAGGCAAAAATTCCTTTGAAACAATGGACCCAGGTGGTGGCGGTTTTTGATAAAAATTCAGGTAGTTGTATTTATTTAAATGGCCAAGAAGTAGGCAGATTAGCCTTTCAAGGAAGTTTTAAGGATGTTGAAAAAACTGATCTTTGGTTGGGGACTATTCCTGAGCGACGCAAACCGGCTTTTATTCATCGGGAATTTGGTTCTTTGCCCAGTTGGTATTCGCTGGATGCAATTCTGGATGAAATTAAAATTTATCAAAGGGCTATGAGCGGAGAAGAAATCTTAAAAGCCTACACTCAAAGTAAACCCTCGTTTTCTCCTGATATCCCCCCCCGTGAGTTGCCTCGGATCCCGGAAGGACCGCCTCGCTTTGGAGCTTTCTATACGCGGTTAAATTATTACTGGGAATGGGATGAGCTGTGGAGAGTGGGGGATCATCCCGATGTAGTTGTTACCTTTGAACACTCGCCGGTAAGCGTGGTTTTTTGGCGAGGTACACGGTATTCTCCCTGTTGGGTTACCGAGAACAACATCTGGATGGCCGACCAGAGCGTGGAGGCGTGGGACAACAAAGAAGGCTGTTTCGAACACATGCAAGATCGACACTGTCGTTACTCTCATGTGAGAATCATCGAAAATACCCCGGCACGGGTTGTCGTCCA
>DQWD01000113.1 GCA_011042725.1 Candidatus Aminicenantota bacterium
ATTCTTCTCGGGGTTCTCTGCCTGAGCTTGACCCTTCTCTGGCCGCAATTGTTTTTTCCTTTAGTTTGGCTGGCTTTTATTTTTCTCCTCGAGCCTCTTAATTATCACTGGGGGTTTACTTCTTTACTCCGGGATTTCGCTGCCAATGACTGGTCAAGGTTCTGGAGTGTCGTCCTGGCAGGATTAACGGCCGGATTTTTCTGGGAGTTCTGGAATTTCTGGGCCGGCTCTCACTGGGAATACAGCTTGCCTTATTTGAATTTCGGCCGGGTTTTCCAAATGCCTGTTTTGGGCTACACAGGCTTTCTGCCTTTCGCTTGGGAGACGATGGCTGCGGTCTGGTTGGTAGAAGGGATGATTCGTCGAGCCTCACTTTCTAAGAGGGTTAGATTAGCCCTAATTTCAGCCGTGATCTGCGGCCTGTTGCTTTTTGACGGTTGGGTATTTTATCTCATTGATACTTTCACCTTGGCTAAGTAAACCATCGATTGGATTTAGTTTCATCTCAGTAATTTAATGTTTTGAATGAAGGGTGAGAGTCGAGCTATATAGAAATATATAGAAATAAGTAAAAGATAGTCGAAAGGGAGGGGGCTAAAGCGCAAGTGCCGGAGGCGGCAAGGGACAGGCCAAAGGGAGAGAAGAAGGGATGAAAGGTCCGCTTGAAAAGACTGGTTAGAAGGACTGATTGTCAAGAGATCATTTTTGGATGGCGGATGGGTTTCTAGGAGGACACGAAGGCCGGAAGGAGAGGCAGGGATAATGGGGAAGCAAGAGATCGTTGGGAAGGACGAAGTCGGGCCTCAGCCAAGCCAATAATATCAACAAGATAGCTCCATTTTATCCCTTAAAATTGGTCTTTACACGTGATTTTGCCAGCCCCCAGAATCGCCTCTAAGATTTTCGAGTCATGGTAATGAATTTGGAGTCAGATCAGCACTTTTCATATTTTAATAACAAAAGTTTTTGTCCTTTCTTAGTCAGTTTAATCTAGAAACTCCTTTCTGTAGGCTGTCTTCCATATTATCGAAGGAAAGTGTCAAATAAGGTAACAGCCAGGGGGAGATAATTTTAACCAAGCTAGCCAGTAATTTTTTCCTTGGTGGTTTTCCTCTTTATCAAAAGTGAAGGGTAAAAACCTGAGCCCAACTCCATTATTATCATAAATCAGATTTTCTTCTTGTTTTCCAAGTTTAAGGGAGTAAGGCGAAGACCTCTATCTAGATTTCTCTTAGGCGAGTTTTAGTTGAGAGTAAACCAGAGTCAAGACGAAAGGTGAAGGCTTGCCCCAGCTATTATGGCTATTCCTGGAGCCACTTTTTAATTGAAGCCAGATGCTCATCGATGGCTGCCTGGCCTAACCGGTAGTTTTCTTTCCAGTTATAGAAAGACAACATCGTGGTTGGGTCCGGTTTGAATTGGAGATTCATCATATAAACTTGGGGTGATGATTCCCGCCAGGCTAATTTTTCCATCATCAGGTAAATTGAGGTGATAATGGTCGGCCAGAGACCAGGTTCGGGCTTTTTAA
>DQWD01000323.1 GCA_011042725.1 Candidatus Aminicenantota bacterium
GACCTCCAGGATTACTCCCTTGAGAGAAAGACGAGTTAGATAACGTCCTTCCTCATCAAATACATCATAATAGTAGTTTCCCGCCTCATCTTTTTCCCAGGTTTCTACATAAAGGTGACCATCTTCGTCCACTTTAAACCGCCGATAAGCTGAGTGATACTTGCTTATGGCCAGTTTAATATCGGGAGGATTTTCTCTTTCCCATTCTTTCTTCTCCTCTTCACTAACCTCCACCGGCACATACTCTCTTGTAATTTTCCGGATTAGCTTTCCTTCGGGACTATAGACCTGAATGGTGTAATCAACCGGGTACCCATAAATAATCTGGTCTCCTGGACCAACAACAAAGTATGAAACAGCCATGAAAGGATTAAAACCCTTGGCGGGACTAGGCGCTGGAGATTCAGTAAGTTTAAATAAAAAATTAAAATCCGGGTCAAACTTCAAATATTCATAGGCAGGATTTTCAGGATCTAATCTTCCGGTCACCACTATAATATTCCCTTGAGAATCACATCGAGCCTGGAGAACCCAGTGTTGTTTGGTCGAAAGGCTGCGGATAAACTCACCGTTGGTTTTAAAGAAAGAAAGCCGACGCGAAGCCTCATGGACCAGAATCGTGTCTCCAAAAAGAGAAAGCATGGTGGGGCTAGATAGCTCCCCTGGCCCTTGTCCTGGGGCACCGATAGTGCGCAGATACTTCCCTTCTTTATCAAAAACTTTTATCACGTCCTCTTCTGAATCCAAAATATAGATATTTTCTCCCTCGTCAATGACAACGCTTCTAATCGAGGCCAAAAGAGATTCTTCTGATCCACTTGTTCCGTCTAAAGAAAAATCTTCTTCTAGCTGGAGATAACCTTCAGGATAAAGGGGAAGATCAGGATTGTGAACCACCTCGACATCCCCTTCTTTTGTTATTTTCCCCTCCCATTGCGCCTTTTTTTCAGATTGGCAATTGGCCAAGAGTAGAAGAAAAATTACAAAAATTAAAAACGAATATTTTTGGGAATTTTTCATCACTCCCCTCCTCAAAGTTATTGTAAAGAAAGCAAAATTAGAGGTCAAATAAATTACTTCTTAGAAAACATCTTTTTTGGTTTTAAAGCTGAGGCTCGCTTTAAACTGGGGATGAAAAATCCCCAGCCCAGAATGCAAGCCATGAAACAAATTCGAAAATATCTAAATTTCTAGCAGCTCTATCTTTTATGGGCCTATTCTTCTTTGTTCTTTTTTTTCTATCCTTTACCTACCTGGAAGTAGCGCTGGTTTTTCCAAAGATAACCTATGGCACCTCCAGCAAACACCAGGCTAGGCCCGACAATCGATAATCGCCCGGTACCAGTGATGGCCAAAACTAAGATGGAGTCAAAAAGCCACATCCCCAAGGCCACCAATCCGAGGACTAAGCCGGCTGGCTTTAAGCGCAGTATTCCCCATCCGCCAAAGTAAAGCAAAAGCGATAAAACTAAATCCGGCCAGGCAAAAGCATCATGGAATTTTGGGTCAACAGGTAAAGTGATGGGAA
>DQWD01000002.1 GCA_011042725.1 Candidatus Aminicenantota bacterium
CATCACCACTGTGCCCGAGGCTTACCAAATCGGCCGGCGGGACAAGTTCGATCGCCGTTCCGCCTGGTGGGCTTTTGATTTTGTCTCCAACTGGGCCAATTTGCGTTTTGTCGACATGATTAAAGACATCCGCCAAGCCGCGACTGATTTCGAAACCACATTCTTCAACCTCCAACCAGCAGTCGAGAAGAGGGCTTTAACTCTCTACCAAGAGGACCCCGAAGCCTGTCGCCAATACCTAACTAATTACTCCAACGAAATGGCTCAACGAGTAGTTGATGACTGGTGGACCTTGGCTGAGCATCTAATTGTTAAGTACAATGACGGTTATATAAGTCTAGGTCCAAACCGCCGCTCTCCCGGGTATCCTAAGTGGTGGTTGGATGCTGTGGGCTATGGGAAGAAAAAAATCATCAATCGTTAAATAGAGTTCCTGAAAGATGCCGACAATTAAGAAATAAAGGAAATATTATTTAACCCACGGTAAAGGGTCAAGGGTTTCTATTTAAATGTGGTTATTATTTTATGGTTACTATTTTAATTGTAGTTACTACTTTTACTACTTCAAGAGAAAAAACTTTTTCTGGTTATCATGTATTGTTCAAGATGATAACCTCTTAAGTTTTTTAAAGAAAAAGGTGACTCAAGTGCTTCTATGATCATGTTTCAAAGAAAAATTCTTTCAGCTTAAAACAGATTCTCAATTCACATGGCCTGCTTTATTAACCACAACAGAGATTTCTTTTGTTATCGCGGAGTAATCAAGTCTCTCCGGTAATTTTTTATCAGTTGGCTTACTCCCCCCAGGAAAACCAAGCTTAAGTAAATCAGATTCAACCAAAGAAATCGCTTATCCCGAAAGCGAAGTTCACGAAAAAGGCGACTCTTTCCAGGCGGGGGTAGAGGCAGCGGATCCCATTCTAAACCATATTCAGCGGCTAATCCCCGGAAGTAGAGGAGATGAATTATGGGAATATGACGGGCAGCCATGGCCTGAATCACTCCTCCGCGATTCCCAAAGGAAGAAAATGCACCCCGATTCAATCCTGGTCTTAATGACAAAACCCGAGCATCAGTGCCCAGGTTGGCATAACTCCCGCCGATATTAACAAAAACTTTTATCTTTTCCCAGGAACCGGCCCCCTCCTGATAAAGGCTCAGGCGGCGGGCAACATTAGCCGCCAGGTTGGGTTCACGAAATGAATACCAGCCAGTGGCAATTATTTGACGGCGAAGGAGGTCTCGCCCCTCCGAGGGCATATCCAACCCGGCATCTCTTTCGCCTCCTAAAGTAACCGCCAATGGCTCTTCCTGGACAAAATTTGAGCGTTGTAAACATTGATAGATATGGGCCAGGGTGAATTGCGGAATATTGGCCCCCCATTGGGAGGCACCTAAAGAAAAAATAATTAGAGGTTTAAGTTTCAAAACTCTAACCGCAGCCAACGTGGCCACCAAAGCCGCTGGAAAAGAGGCCGAAGCGCCAATGGCTACCCCATCACCTGGTTGAAGATGG